>NZ_JBWBWM010000013.1:0-222462 GCF_056174665.1 Bradyrhizobium sp. WYCCWR15520 | reverse complement strand
ATCCTCTTCCAACCCCATCAGGTGGCGGCCCTGCGCCGACCCCGTACAGAAGCAAGACCCCGGCGGGCGGACAACGCAAAGGGATTGACTAATCGAGGCCCGTTACAGAAGGGTGGGCAAAGGCGCATTGCGCCGTGCCTACCATGCATCCTCAATGCCGGTGAATATTGGTGGGCACGCTTCGCTTTGCCCACCCTACGCACCGTCAATCCGGCCTACACTCTCGCCATGCCTTCACCCGCACAACACGTCGCCATCATCGGCGCTGGCCCCGCTGGCCTGATGGCAGCCGAAGTGCTCGCGCAGGGCGGTGCTTACGTCACCGTCTACGACGCGATGCCGTCCGCTGGCCGCAAATTCCTGATGGCGGGGCGCGGCGGGCTGAACCTCACGCACAGCGAGCCATTGCCGCAATTCCTTGCACGGTACCGCGAGGCGATGCTGCATCTGAAAGCCGCCATCGAGGCATTTCCGCCGCAGGCGTTGTGCGACTGGAGCGAAGCGCTGGGGCAGGAGACCTTCGTCGGCTCCAGTGGTCGGGTGTTTCCGAAAGCTTTCAAGGCGTCACCCTTGTTACGGGCGTGGCTGCGGCGGCTGGACTCGCAGGGCGTAAAGTTGGTGCTACGTCACCGCTGGACCGGTTGGGACGAGCGGGGCTCCCTCCGCTTTGAAACACCGGACGGCGCGCGCGCCGTCGAGGCGAGCGCGACCGTGCTGGCGCTCGGCGGCGCAAGCTGGCCGCGGCTGGGCTCCGATGGCGCATGGGCGGAGATCTTCGCCGCAAGGGGCGTGAGTGTATCGCCGCTCAGGCCGGCCAATTGCGGCTTTACGGTAAGCTGGTCGGATATATTTCGAGACCGGTTCGAAGGCCAACCGCTCAAGGGCATCGAGTTGAACTTTGGTTCGCATAGCGTTCGTGGCGAAGCCATCGTGACACGCTCGGGCATCGAGGGCGGAGCGATCTATGCGCTATCCGCCGAATTGCGCGAAGCCATCCTGCGCGACGGACGGTCTACGCTGAACATCGCCTTGCGTCCCGATGTGGAGACCAGCGAACTGATCGCGAAATTGTCGGCCGCGAAGGGCAAGCAGTCTTTTTCGAACTTTCTCCGTAAGGCAGCCAACCTCTCGCCCGTCGCCATCGGCCTGTTACAGGAGGCTGCCAAACCATCCGGGATGTCGCTGGCCGCACTCTCTCCCGGCGATCTGGCCCGTTTGATCCAGGCGGTGCCCGTGCAGCTCAACGGCATCGCGCCGATCGCGCGCGCGATCTCGACCGCAGGCGGCATCGCGCTCGACGAGCTAGAGGACCATTTCATGCTCAAGCGCTTGCCGGGCGTGTTCGCCGCCGGCGAGATGCTCGATTGGGAAGCGCCGACCGGCGGTTATCTCTTGCAGGCGTCGTTTGCGACGGGTGCGGCCGCTGGGAAGGGCGCGCTGAAGTGGCTCAATTCGTAGGATGGGTAGAGCGAAGCGAAACCCATCATCGTGCAGCCCGGCAAGTCCTGATGGGTTTCGCTTCGCTCTACCCATCCTACGGACTACGGATCACCGCAACTTCCCCCGCGCCGCCACCGGCAGCACGCCGACGATCTCCTCGCCGCGCACCATCACCACCTCGTCCATCATGTTGACGACGACGCAGACATGGTTCGGCACGATGCGCACGACGTCGCCGACGACAGGCCGCGTGTTGCTGCGGGCGAGGTCGAGAAAGCCGTGCTCTTCCGCAAAGCGTGCGATTTTGGCTTCCGGGTGCTCGAGTATCAGCCCGTAACCGTCGAGCCCGCCGCCGGGGTCCGACGTCAGCGTCTTCGAGCCGGCGTCGAGAATGCCGCGGTCCGGGCCGGCGCGGCTGACGACGGTGGAATAGATATTGAGTGCGCAATCATCCCACTCGGCGACGCCGGCCGCGACCTGCATGCGGTCGTTGTAGATATAGGTGCCGGGCCGGTGCTCGGTCGCGCCCTTGAGCTTGCCGAGGTTTTTCAGGTTCGGCGAGCCGCCGGTCGAAACCATCGTCGCATCCAGCCCATGCGCGCGGACGCCGGCCAGTGCTTCGTCAAAGAACTTCTGCGCCTCGGCCCAGCCGGTTTCGGTCGGATAGAGCATGAAACCCGCAAATTGCAGCCCTTTGGACGCCGCGATCTCGCGCGCCAGCGCAATCGCTTCCGCTGGCGTCTCGACGCCGGCGCGCTTGCGGCCGGTGTCGCACTCGACCACGACCGAAAGCGGGCGGCCTGACGTAGTGGCGGCTTGCGGCAGGCCCGCGATCACGGTCGAATTGTCGGCGGCGACCGTCATGTTGGCCCTGGCCTGCAGTGCGGCGAGGCGGGCCATCTTCTCCTCGCCGATCAGATTGTAGCTGATCAGGATGTCGTCGATCCCGGCTTCGGCCATCACCTCGGCCTCGCCGATCTTCTGGCAGGTAATGCCCTTGGCGCCGGCCGCGACCTGCATCTGCGCCAGCAGGGGACTCTTGTGGGTCTTGATATGCGGGCGGTTGGCGACGCCCGCCGTATCGCAGGCCACCTGAACCCTTGCGATGTTGCGCTCGACCCGGTCCATGTCGATCACGGCGCAGGGCGTACCGTATTCACGGGCGATTTTGGCGGCGAGGGGCGTTGTCATGACGTGGAACTCCGGTTGTTCTTTCGTCATTGCGAGCGCAGCGAAGCAATCCATTGTGCGGCATAACGGATAGATGGATTGCTTCGTCGCTTCGCTCCTCGCAATGACGGTGAAATGCCTATGCCTGCTCGATCTCTTCCCGCAAGACTTCCAGCTCCAGCCACCGGTCTTCGGCCGCGGCCAGTTCTTCCTGCGCCTTTGCGATCGCCGATGAGGCCGCATCAAACTTCTTGCGATCCTTGGCGTAGAGATCGGGATCGTCAAGCAGCTTCTGCTGCTTTGCGATCTCGGCCTGCAACTTTGCGATCGTCTTCGGCAGCGTCTCCAGCGCGTGTTTTTCGTTGAAGTTCAGCCGGCGCTTCGGCGCCGCAGCGGGGGCGGCAACTTTAGCTTCCTTTTTTTCTTCAACGATCGCCGTCGCCTTCACATCCTCTCGTGTCAAATCCTCGCCGCGCTGCGCCAGCATGTCGGTGTAGCCGCCGGCATATTCGATCCAGCGGCCGTTGCCCTCGGGCACGATCACTGACGTCACAACCCGGTCCAGGAAATCGCGATCATGGCTGATCAGGATCACCGTGCCCTCGTAATCGCCGAGCATTTCCTCGAGCACATCAAGCGTCTCGAGATCGAGGTCGTTGGTCGGCTCGTCCAGCACCAGCAGGTTCGACGGCTTTGCCAGCGCGCGCGCCAGCATCAGCCGGCCGCGCTCGCCGCCGGAGAGTGCCTCCAGCGGCGTGCCGCGTTGCTCCTGCGCGAACAGAAAGTCTTTCATGTAGCCGATGACGTGCCTGGGCTTGTTGCCCACCATCACATGGTCGCCGCGGCCGCCGGTCATGGCTTCGGCGAGCGTCGCTTTCGGATCCAGGCTTTCGCGATGCTGGTCGAGCGTTGCCATCTCGATATTGGCGCCGAGCCGGATCGTACCAGAGTCGGGCGGATCGTTGCCGATCAGGAGATGAACCAGCGTGGTCTTGCCGGCACCGTTCGGGCCGACAATGCCGATGCGGTCGCCGCGCTGGACGCGGGTCGAAAAGCCCTCGACGATCGTGCGATCGCCATAGGCCTTGGCGATGTTCTTGGCCTCGATGACGAGCTTGCCGGATTTGTCGGCCTCCGCCGCCGCGAGGCTGGCATTCCCCGTCGCGCCACGGTAATTGCGCCGCTGGTCGCGCAGAGCATGCAGATTGCCGAGCCGCTTGACGTTGCGCTTGCGGCGGCCGGAGACGCCATAGCGCAGCCAGTGCTCCTCGTTGACGATCTTGCGGTCGAGCTTGTGCTGGTCGCGCTCTTCCTCCGCCAGCACCTCGTCGCGCCAGGCTTCGAACGCGGAAAAACCGCGGTCGATCTGGCGGATCTGGCCGCGGTCGAGCCAGGCGGTCGAACGCGACAGGTTGGAGAGGAAGCGGCGGTCGTGGCTGATGAGGACGAGCGCGCATTTCCGGCTCGCCAGTTCGCCTTCCAGCCATTCGATGGTCGGGAGATCGAGATGGTTGGTCGGCTCGTCCAGCAGCAGGATGTCGGGTAAGGGCGCCAGCACCCGCGCCAACGCCGCGCGGCGCGCCTCGCCGCCGGAGACATGCGCGGGGTCCTCGTCGCCGGAGAGCCCAAGCTGTTCGACCAGATAGCGCGCCTGGTAATGATCGTCGCCGGGGCCGAGGCCTGCCTCGACATAGGCCAGCGTGGTCTTGTGCTCGCCGAAATCAGGCTCCTGCGGCAGGTAGCGGATGGTGGCGCCGGGCTGCACGAAGCGGCTGCCGCCGTCGGGCTCGACGAGGCCGGCGGCGATCTTGAGCAGCGTCGATTTACCGGAGCCGTTGCGGCCGATCAGGCAGACGCGCTCGCCTGCAGAAACCGACAGTTCTACGCCCGACAGCAGCGGCGTGCCGCCAAAGGTCAGGCGAATATCTTTCAACTGGATCAGCGGCGGCGCCATGGTTCAACCTTGGTTCGGCGCAGGCTGCTGCGCGCGCTGGCGCTGGATGCGGCGGATGGTCTGGTCGAGCGCGGACAGGAATGCCGAGCGGTCGCGCGGCGCAAACGATCTTGGACCGCCGGTCACTTCGCCGGACGAGCGCAAATCGGTCATCAGGTTGCGTACCGCCAGCGTCATGCCGATCGATTCTTCCGTGAACGGCTTGCCGTTCGGCGCGATTACCTCGGCGCCTGCCTTCACACAACGGCTGGCGAGCGGGATGTCCGACGTGACGACGATATCGCCCTTGCCGGCACGTTCCGCGATCCAGTCGTCGGCGGCGTCCATGCCGGAACCGGCGGCGATGCGCTCGATCAACGGGTCCTGCGGCACGCGGATGAAATTGCCCGCGACCACGCTGACCGGCAGGCCGTGCCTGACAGCGACGCGATAGATCTCGTCCTTCACCGGGCAGGCGTCGGCATCGACATAGATGCGGGTTGGGTTCACGTCAGGCATACGGATTCGACAGCGTTCTCTTGCCCGCGGGTGGTAGCCTATTCGATGCCGGAATGCGAGGAAAACAGGGGTGGGAACACGCTTGCGTCAGCACATTCTTTGCGTACCAGAACCGGCGGAAAAACAACCAAAAACAAGAGGAAATGGCATGCCCATCGAGCCGTATCGCGTGGAGGCCTACAACACCGCCAAACAATCCGAAAACAAGATGCACGACGACACCGTGGCACAGCGTTTCGGCTTCTCCGGCGGGCTGGTCCCCGGCGTCGACGTGATGGCCTATATGATGCACCAGCCAGTCGCCAAATGGGGCCGCGCCTTCCTCGAACGCGGGCTGATCGAGGCCCGCTTCGTCAAGCCGGTCTATGACGGCGAACTCGCCGAACTGACGGCGGAGGAAGACAATGGCGTGCTTTCGATCGAGGTGCATAGCCGTGGCGAGCCTTGCGCTACCGGCACCGCGTCACTGCCGGCTTCCGTGCCCGCTGTTTCGATCGCAGACTACAAGGAAGTCGCGGCCGTCGCGGAGCGCAAGCCGGTCGATGCGACGTCCTACGAAGTCGGCAAATGGCTGGGCACCGCGCCGCGCGACTGGGCGGGCGAGGCGGCCAGCGAATATCTTGAAGACATCAGGGAAGCCGATCCCATCTACGCGAAGGAGGGCCTCGGTCATCCCGGCCTGCTGCAGCGGGTGATGAACCGGCTGCTGGTTGACAACGCCATTCTGGGCCCGTGGATTCACGTCGGCAGCCGCATGCAATTGCTCTCAGCAAAGAAGGCGGGCGATGTCATCACGGCGCGTGCGAAGGTGATCGGCAATTACGACAAGAAGGGCCACCGCTTCGTCGAGCTCGACGCGCTGGTCGTCGCGAACGGCAAAACGCCGCTGGCGCATTGCCACCACGTCGCGATCTACCAGCCGCGCGAACAGGCGGTGGCGTAATCATGCCCGTCACCATCGACTATTATTTGTCGCTCAACTCGCCCTGGACCTATATGGGCAGCGGACCATTTGCTGAGATCGCGCGCCGATATGGCGCGACCGTCAACGTCAAGCCCTGCAAGTTCGGCCCGATCTTCGAGCAGACCGGCGGCCTGCCGTTGCCAAAACGTTCGCCGCAACGGCGCGCTTACCGGCTGATGGAGCTCAAGCGCTGGCGCGAGGTGAGGGGCATTCCGCTCAATCTCGAACCCAAATATTTTCCGAGCGATGACCTCGCGGCGACGCGCCTTGTGATAGCAGCCAAACTGCAGGGCAAGGACGCGCATCTTCTGTCGTTGGAGTTTGGCCGCGCGATCTGGGAACGCGAGGAATCGCTCGTCGACGCCGCTGTCATGTCGGCGGCCGCGCAGCGCGCCGGTCTGGACGCGGCGGCATTGCGCGCCGGTGGCCCGCCGGATGGCGAGCTCGACGCGCTGTACGAACAGTACACGCAGGATGCGCTGAAGGCCGGCGTCTTCGGCGCGCCCAGTTACGTGCTGCCGTCGGGCGAGATCTTCTGGGGCCAGGACCGGCTGGAGCTCCTGGAACGCGCCTTGAAAATGCAGGCCTGATCGGCCGAGCAGCGCGCTGAAAAAAGACAGGCCGAATGGACACACGCGGCTGCAAAAATGCGCTATGATCCGGATCTAAATAGAAAACGAAAGGCGGGAGTGGACGATGCCCAGTTCAGTGAAGGACCTACTCGCGGCGGCGAACAGTTCGGTTCCAAACATCACCCCACAGGATGCAAAAAACCTGATCGAGGGTGGCAAGGTTCTTGTGGTCGATGTGCGCGACGGCACTGAACTACAAAGCACCGGCAAGGTTCAGGGAGCGAAGCATGTCTCACGCGGCATGCTCGAGTTTCGCGCGGATCCCGACAGCCCCTATTACGACAATGCGTTCGATCGGGAAAAGACCGTCATCGTGTACTGCGCCTCCGGCGGGCGATCTGCGCTTGCAGGCAAGACGCTGCAGGATCTCGGCTACAAGGATGTGCGTAACCTCGGCGGTTTCAAGGGATGGGCCGAGAGCGGCGGCGCGGTCGAGAAGGTGTGACGCGCAGAACAGCAAAGACTCGTCATGCGCGGGCTTGACCCGCGCATCCATCACTTCAGAAGAGTCATTGAAACGTGATGGATTGCCGGGTCAAGCCCGGCAATGACGGGTTGGCCTGACCTCACGCCGCCTTCGCCTTGGCATCCTGAATCGCGCGCCACACCCGCTCCGGCGTCAGCGGCATGTCGATATGGGTGATGCCGTAGTCCGACAGCGCATCCACCACCGCATTGACGATGCAGACGAGGCTGCCGGCGCAGCCGGCTTCGCCGCAGCCCTTGGTGCCGAGCGGATTGGATTTCGCCGGCGAGGGGTGGTCACCGATCTCCATCTGCGGGATGTCCTCCGCGCGCGGCAAGGCATAGTCCATGAACGAGCCGGTGATCGGCTGGCCGTTTGTGTCGTAACTGACCTGCTCCATCAGCGCCTGGCCGATGCCCTGCGCCACGCCGCCATGCAGCTGGCCGGCGACGATCATCGGATTGACCACGGTGCCGAAATCATTGACGGCGAAGTAGCGCACGATTGCCACGACGCCGGTTTCGGGATCGATCTCGACTTCCGCGACATGGCAGCCATTGGGAAAGGTGGAAGGCGTGTCATTGGTGGCATGGTCGACGTCGAGCGACAACGGCGCCCCCTCCGGCATCTTGCCCTCGCGCAGCCGCTGCGCCAGCTCCATGATGCCGATCGAGCGGTCAGTGCCGGCGATGGTGAAGCGGCCGCCGGCGAATTCGATATCACCCTCGGACGCTTCCATCAGATGCGCGGCGGCCTGCTTGCCCTTTGCGACCACGAGCGCGGAGGCTTCGACGATCGCCTGGCCGGTCGCGGTGATCGAGCGCGAGCCGCCGGTGCCGTTGCCGAAACGGACGAGATCGCTGTCGTTCTGCTCGATCGTGATCTTTTCGAAGGGCACGCCGAGCTGCGCCGACAGCACCTGCGCGAACGGCGTGGCGTGGCCCTGGCCGTAATCGAGCGTGCCGGTGGTAAGCTTCACCGAACCATCCGGCTCGAAAGTGATCTTGCCGAGTTCGCCGCTGGGAGGAGCGGTCACTTCCAGATAGGAGCCAACGGCGATGCCGCGCAGCCTGCCGTTCTTCTTGCTCTCCTTCTTGCGCTTGCCAAAGTTGGCGTGGTCGGAAATCTCCAGCGCCTTGTTGAAGACGCCGGCGAAATCGCCGCTGTCATAGGTGACGCCAGAAGCCGCCGCGAATGGCAGTTGCGCCGGCTTGATGAAGTTGCGCTTGCGCAAGGTGAGGCGATTGATGCCCATCTCGTCGGCGGCGCGGTCGATCAGCCGCTCCATGTAGTAGTTGGCTTCGGGCCGGCCGGCGCCGCGATAGGCGCCCATCAGCGTGGTGTTGGTCAGCACCGTCTTGATGTCGACGCCGAGCAGCGGCGTGCGATAGACGCTCGCCAGATTCTTGCCGGTGTTGAGCGACAACGGCCCCGGCGCGACGCCGGTGATGTAGGCGCCGAGATTGCCGTAGCCCTGCAGGCGTACCGCGAGGAATTTACCCTCGGCGTCCAACGCCAGTTCAGCGTGAATCAGCTGCGCGCGGCCGTGGCTGTCGGAAAGAAAGCTGGTCGAACGTTCGTCGGTCCATTTGACCGGACGGCCCAACGCCTTCGCCGCATGGAGGATGCAGGTGTATTCGGGATAGCTGACGTTCTTCATGCCGAAGGAGCCGCCGACATTGGCGGTGAGGATGCGCACCTTGTCGTTCGGCACGTTGAGGATTTTCGCCAGCGTTACCTTGTTGCCGGAGACACCCTGCGTCGGCACCTGCAGCGTGAAACGCTCGGCCGTCTTGTCGTAGGCGGCCAGCGCGACGCGCGGCTCCATCGAGACGACAGCCACGCGGGTGTTGACGATGTCGAGTTTGGTAACATGCGCGGCGGCGGCGAACGCCGCATCGATCTTGGCGGCATCGCCATAGTGATAGTCGAGCGCGACATTGTTCGGGATGTGATCGTAAAGCTGCGGCGCGCCGGGCTTTGCCGCTTCCGCCGCATCGGTCACCGCCGGCAGCGGCTCGATGTCGAGTTCGACGGCCTCAGCGGCATCGCGCGCCTGCGCCAGCGTTTCGGCGACCACGAAGGCGATGGGATCGCCGACGAAGCGCACCTTGTCGGTCGAAAGCGCCGGACGGTTGGTCTGCAACAGCGGCGAGCCGTCGCGGCTTTTCAGCGGCAGGCCGCAGGTGAACGGGCTGTAGCCGGCGGCTTCGAGATCCTTGCCGGTCCAGACGCCGAGCACGCCGGGCATCGCCCTGGCGGCGGCGGTATCAATCCCCTTGATGATTCCGTGGGCATGGCTGGAACGCACCATCCAGCAATAGGCCTGGCCGGGCAGGGTGAAATCGTCGGTGTATTTGCCGCGCCCACGCACCAGCGTGTCGTCTTCCTTGCGGCGCACCGGCTGCCCCACACGGTATTTTTGCAGTGCGATAGCGTTGTCCAGGGAGGAGGCCGACGTGTGGTCTTGCATCGAAAAGCACCTGAAATGCTGGATTTTCTTGGACTTTCCCGGTTCCGCGGGTTCCCGCTGAGATAACGTACCGTATCATTCCGGACAACGCCTGATTGGGCATAGTCCTATGTGATGGGTTGTTGCGTACCCCCTTGGCGCTGCTAAAGTTTCCGTGAACGGTAATTTTCTTCGGCGGCCGGGAGCGGCCCGCGGAAAGACAGTTTTGATGAATGAGGATACGCGGCTGCGCGAAGGCCTTCAGGCCGGCGCCAGCCCGTCAGGGTCGGCTGCGGCGGCAACGGCAAACGGTGTCTATGCCGCGCTTGATCTTGGCACCAACAATTGCCGGCTTTTGATCGCCAGCCCGGTCGGCGACAGCTTTCGCGTGGTGGATTCGTTTTCGCGGATCATCCGGCTCGGCGAGGGCATTTCCGCAACCGGTTCCATCAGCGAGGCGGCGATCGAGCGCGCCATCGCGGCGCTCAGCATCTGCAGCGACAAGATCCGCTACCGCAAGGCCAAGCGCCTGCGGCTGATCGCAACCGAGGCCTGCCGCGCGGCCGCCAATGCCGACAGCTTTCGCGCCCGCGTCGCTGATGAGACCGGTATCCGCCTCGAGGTGATCGATCGCGAGACCGAGGCGACGCTGGCCGTGATCGGCTGCTCGCCGCTGCTCGATCCAAGGGGGCGGGGCGCGATCCTGTTCGACATCGGCGGCGGCTCGACCGAACTGGTTCGGATCGAGCGCGATCCGGACCAGCAGTACGCGCCGCCGCGGATCAAGGCGTGGATGTCGGTCCCACTCGGCGTCGTCACGCTGGCCGAGCATTTCGGCGGACGCGACGTAACGACGGAATCCTATGCGCAGATGGTGCGCGATGTCGCGCAATATGTGGCGCCGTTCGCGGCCGAGCACGGCACGGATTTGCGCGACATGCATATGCTGGGCACCTCGGGCACCGTGACGACGCTTGCCGGCGTCCATCTCAATCTTGCACGTTACGACCGCCGCCGCATCGACGGCATCTGGATGAACAGTTCTGACGTCACGGCCGTGATCCAGCGGCTGCTCGGCATGAGCTATCAGGAGCGCGCCGACAATAATTGCATCAGCGTCGAGCGCGCCGATCTGGTGCTGGCCGGCTGCGCCATTCTCGACGCGATTCGCGATGCCTTCCCGATGCCGCGGCTACGCGTCGCCGACCGCGGCCTGCGGGAGGGCATGCTGGTCGAGATGATGCGCGAGGACGGCGCGCTCAGGGCGTGCTGATGTCCCGGAGGCAGCTCTAGGCGGCGCGCCGAATCTCTTCCATCTTTTGATTGATCTGCTTGCCGGCATCGTCCGCAAGCTTCAGCGACATGTCGGCTATCCGGCGACTGCTTTGCAGAACATTCTCCACGGTCTCACGCACCATGTCGCTTTGTACGGCGGCAACGTCCTGAGGCGTTCGACAGGCCCACAAATCATTCATGCGGTCCATGCTCTTCTCGACCTGGTGCCGAACCAGATCGAAGTATTCTCGAGACATCCCACCCATCATCTGGGCGGCAGCAGTGCTGGTGTAAAGTATGGTTTGGGTGCTGGTTTGGGTGCTGCGGGACGAGCGTTCCGTTGCCTGCTGCACTCCTTCTCCCGACAAGCCGAGTGTGCGGCTAAGTTGCTCTGTTGACCGACCCATGACTGTGGTCGCCATATCCAGACCGAAGCGCCAGGCGTTCTGCAACGTCTCGGCGTTTTGCTGCACCAGATTGGCGCTCACCCGAGCCACTTCCTGCCCAGCCTCAGCCGCAACTTGTCCGAGGCGCGCTGTTTGCTCGGCTGCGGCTTGTCCGGCGCGGCTGGCCTGCTCGGCAGTCGTCTCGCTGGCGCGGCGGGCGGCGTCCTCAATGCCTTGTGTAAACTTTTCCTCCTGGCGTGGGTTTGCCATCTTTTTCTCCGCTGATTGCAGGTTGATGACTTGCCCCAGCTCCTTCCGGGCAACGCAATCGCTGTGGACCCGTTCCAGACCTGCCGATCTTTTCCGCCGCTCTCGATGTTGCTTAGGAACGGCGGCCACATCTCCATGGTTATGCCGCAGACTGGCTCTTCGCCTGCCGCAATTCGGCTTGCTACGCACGTCACGAGGCTCAGCGAATGACCACAGCTGAAACCGTTCTCGTCATCATTGCAGGCGTTCTCCTTCTTCTGGTGATCGGGAACATCGTGTTCTCGTTCGTGGCCGAACAGAAGAACCCACCAATCGGTCGTTTCATCGACTGTGAAGGTGTGCGACTTCATTACATCGATCGTGGCGATCCCGCAGCTCCATGCGTCGTGCTGTTCCACGGCAACGGCTCGATGATCCAGGATTTCATACTGAGCGGACTGGTGGACCATCTTGCTCGCCGCAAGAGGGTTATATGCTTTGATCGGCCAGGCTTCGGCTACAGCCAGCGGCCCCGCTTGCGCATCTGGACAGCGACATCGCAGGCCGGGCTGTTCGTTAAGGCGCTCAAGGCACTCGGCGTACACAATCCCGTCGTGCTTGGCCACTCATGGGGGGCCTTGGTTGCCGTCGCCATCGGATTTGAAAAGGACTATCCGATCCGTGGTCTTGTGCTTGCTTCCGGTTATTACTTTCCGACACGGCGATGGGACTTCTGGATGATGTCGGGTCCAGCGATACCGGTGTTGGGCGATCTGGTTCGCTACACAATAGCGCCGGTCATCTCATGGGCCATTCTGCCGATATTGTTTCGCAGGCTTTTTGCGCCCCGCGCTGTTCCGGTGAACTTCAAGGACGGCTTTCCAGCCTCCCTGACTCTCAGGCCGAAACAGTTGAGGGCGGCCGCTGAGGAAAGCGCGTTCCTCATCCCGGAAGCAGCACGGCTTCAATCGCGCTATCAGGACGTGCGGTGTCCGATCCACATCTTCCACGGAACAGGTGACCAGATTATCGAACCTGAACAGGCCAGACGCCTACACGAGGTGCTGGGTGGGTCCGACTTGCATCTTGTGCGGGATGCCGGACACATGGTGACGTATGTCGACAGCGCCACCATCGTTCAGGCCGTCGAGTCCCTGGAAGTCGCCATGACCAAATAGGAGGTGGCGTACGGAAGGTGGGTTTGGCGATCTACATACTTCGCCACATGGGCTGATGGTCCCGCATGACGGGTCTCGTAACTCGCTTCAATGCGCATCCGGTTCCGTGCTAGTGATTCCAGCGCCGGGCCCCGGCCCACATCTCAAGACAAGCATCGATATGGCAAAAGACACCACCGGACGCCTCCACGTCACGGTCAAGACCGGCGGCAAGCGCAAGCTGTCGTCAAAGCTCTGGCTGGAGCGGCAACTCAACGATCCCTATGTGGCGAAAGCCAAGCGGGACGGCTATCGCTCGCGCGCGGCCTACAAGCTGATCGAGATCGACGACAAATACCGTGTGCTCAAACCGGGCCTCGCGGTGGTCGATCTCGGCGCCGCGCCCGGCGGCTGGAGCCAGATTGCGGCCCGGCGCGTCGGCGCGATCAACGGCAAGGGCAAGGTGGTTGCGATCGATTTGCTGGAGATGCCGGAAATCCCCGGTGTCGAGTTCGCGCAGCTCGACTTCCTGGCCGAGGATGCGCCGGAGAAACTGATCGCGATGATGGGCGGGCGCGCCGACGTGGTGATGTCCGACATGGCGGCCAACACCACCGGCCATCGCAAGACGGATCAATTGCGCATCATCGGCCTCGTCGAGACGGCGGCGGCCTTTGCTGCCGACGTGCTCAATCCCGGCGGAACGTTCCTGGCAAAGGTGTTTCAGAGCGGCGCCGATGCCGAACTGGTCGCGCAATTGAAGCGCGATTTTGCCAGCGTGCGCCACGTCAAGCCGGCCTCGAGCCGCCAGGATTCTTCGGAGCGCTACGTGCTGGCGATGGGATTTCGCGGACACCGCAATCAGCCCTGAGCGCAACCTTCACGGCAGAACGGCTGGACATCGTCTTACACGGTTGCCGCGTGAGGGCTGGCGGGCGCCACGCCTTCCACGAATCCTGTTGGAACTTTGCCCGGAAGGGCGTATTTCTTTAGTCAGGCGCGGTCTGTTCATCCGCATGCAGCCCTGACGCCGCCGGGAATTTCTGCAGCGAGCCGCGCCTCCGTCTGGGAAGGAGTATTCCCGTGATGGAGCAGAGGACCAGAGTTGGTAATCGACTGTTAGCTGCGTTGCCGACAGCAGACCTCGATTTGCTTGTGCGTCATTTCAGAATGGTTTCGCTTGAACGGGACACCGTATTGGTGCGGTCGGGCGATCCGATCGGACGGCTTTATTTTCCCCTTACCGGCCTGATCGCCTTCGTCATGGACATGCCGAACGGACAAACGGTCGCAACCGCCGTTGTCGGCAACGAGGGTGCCGTTGGCGTTTTGACGGCGCTCGGGCCTACCCGCTCTCCGATGACGGCGGTGGTGCGCGTGGCGGGAACGGCGCTGCAGATTTCGCCGACGCAATTTCAGGCGGCGCTTGGACGCAGCAGCGCCTTGAGGGGAGCGGTTCAAACCCACACCAGGGCGCTCATGGCGCAATTCCAGCATGTCGCAGCCTGCAATGCGCTGCACTCGGTAACGGCCCGGCTGGCGAACTGGTTGCTGCAGGTCCACGATCGGGCCGGGGGCGATACCTTGCCCCTGACGCAAGATACGCTTGCGGAATTGCTCGGCGTACGCCGCCCTACGGTGACGCATATCGTAGGCAAGCTGCGCGACGCGGGTGGAATCCGGTCCAATCGGCGGGGCTTGATCGAGATCGACAGGCCGCGGCTCGAGATGGCGACATGCGAATGCTACCAGCTCATGCGCCGTCGAATCGATCGTATCGTCCACACCGAGGAGGCACAGACGCCACCGTCCGGGGCTGATGTGGCGGCCTTGTTTGCCAACGCGGATGAGACCCGGCCGCGCACGCCGGCGCGGGGAGTGTCCGGCCAGCGGCCGCGGCATCATTGGCCGGATTGAAAGCCCGCGGCGGCGGCCCTATGCCGATAGGGCGAATGCGGGGCCGGACATGCGCCATTCCTCTTCCGGCTCGTGCACCCAGGCCTCCCGGGCAAACCATTCGTGGTTGGTCTGGCAGATCGAGCAGAAGGTGCGCGCGAAAAACACCGGACTGGATCGAAACCTGTCCCGTTCCGATTTCATCCCCGTCGGGATAGCGCGCCCCGTTCCGGGGCACTTGATCATGACCACGCCCATCCTGTTCCTCCGTTGCTGAATTTGATTTTTGTGTCGACGCAGCTTCGCCATCGGCTGGAACGCGCCCTTCTCACAGGGGTGCTTATTCCAGCCGATCCCGGCGGGCCGCAAAGTTCGATGATGATCTAGGCCGCTTTCTGCAGCGCGCTGGCAAAGCTCTTTTTGAGCGGATCGGCCGTTTCGGTCGCGATCTTGCGCGTAAGCTGCCAAAGTTCCCGGCTCTGTGCGGTCGTGGCTTCGAAGTTCTTGCAGCCCTGCGCGGCCGAGAGTTGCAGGATTTCCGAGGGCGATTTCATGCCCAGGAGATGGCTGAGAAAGTCAAAGGCGGAGCTGGTATTGGCGCTGGAGAACTCAATGAGTTTGGCGGCATAGTCCGCCGTGCCCTTTGCGTTGGCTGAATAGGCTTCCCGGAGCGCGTCATTGACCGCTCCTGAGGCCATCTTCACCTTCTCGATGTTCTCCTTTGCTCGAATTACGTTCTGCTCGGCGAGCCCGTTAAAAATGCCGGGCATTCCAAGGAACGACGTGGCAGAAAGCTTCTCGTCGGCACCAGCTTTCGGATCGGTATTCGTTTCCTTCGTATTAGCTTGATTCACGCGTCTTCGTCCTTTCACTCAAAACGGAAGAATTCCCCATCGTGGCGGGGTCCCGACACGGAGCAGTCCCGCGCGGTGTCGAACGAGATATGGCTGATGGTGGCGGAAGCTTCCGTTCGCTTTCTGACGCTCAGATCAGATTCTTCCTTACGGCGCAGGATGTTCCGAGTGCTGCGGAATGGGACAATCCGCGGAGGGCTCATCTTGAGCTAGCCCAAGCGCTGATCCCGGGCGTCTTCGGTGCCTTCGCTGGCGGCCTTGGTTGCCGCCTTTTCCGCGCCCTTGCGGCTGGAAATCTCGACCGCCTTGCGGCCGGAGATTTCGTGGCCGGCGTCATCGGGCATCTGCCAGAAGAAATAGGCCGACACCGCCGAGATGATCGCGACCACGAGGAATGCCGGCGGGAATACGTCGGCGCTCAGCTCGGTGACATGCCGGTACAGCATGGTCGATTCCACCGAGAACGCGCCGACGGCGACGCCGGCCGAAATCGCCAGCTGCTGGTTGACGCTGACGAGCGTGGTGGCGCGGCTCATCTGCGGCGGTTCGACCTCGGCATAGGCGACCGTGTTGATCGCGGTGAATTGCAGCGAGCGGAAGAAGCCGCCGACGACGAGGATGATGAAGATCAGCAATAGCGGCGTCGTCACCGTGAACAGCGCGCAGGCCGCGAGGAAGACCGCGCTGACCACGGCGTTGACCGTCATCATGTAGCGGAAGCCGAAGGCGCGGATGATGCGTGCGGCCAACGTCTTCATCCCCATCGCGCCGACGGCCGAGGCAAACGTCACGAGACCGGACTGGAACGGCGTCAACCCAAAGCCTTCCTGCATCAATAGCGGCAGCAGGAACGGCAGCGCGCCGATGCCGAGCCGGAACAGGAAGCCGCCGATGATGCTGGCGCGCATGGTGGAGAGCCGCAGCAGCGAGAAATCCAGCACCGGCGAGCCGGTTCGTTTCGCGTGCATGACGTAGAGCGTCATCGAGATCGTGCCGACCGCGACCAGGCCGACGACGACCGGCCAGGGCAACAGATTAAGGCTGGCGACCGAGAGGCCGAAGGCGATGCCGGCAAGCCCGATACCAGCCAGCACCAGCCCGTAGAGATCGAAGCGCTCGGGATTCTCGCTCTTGATCGGGTCGATGTATTTCATCGCCATGAAGATGCCGAGCAGCCCGATCGGGATGTTGATCAGAAAAATCCAGTGCCAGGAGAAATAGGTGGTGATGAAGCCGCCGAGCGGCGGGCCGATCACCGGCCCGACCAGCGCCGGCACGGTCACCCACGTCATCGCATTGACCAGCGCGCTCTTGTCGATCGAGCGCAGCAGCACCAGCCGTCCGACCGGCGTCATCATCGCCCCGCCCATGCCCTGCAGGATGCGGGCGATCACGAAATGGGTCACGTTCTGCGACAGCGCGCAGCCGATCGATCCGACCATGAACACGCCAATCGCGATCGAGAACACCATGCGCGCGCCGAAACGGTCGGCGGTCCAGCCGCTGGCCGGAATGAACACCGCGAGCGAGAGCAGATAGGACGTGATGGCAAGCTTCAGCGTCAGCGGGCTGGTGCCGATGTCAGCCGCGATCGCCGGCAGCGAGGTCGCAATGACAGTCGAGTCCATGTTTTCCATGAACAGGGCTGTGGCGACGATCAGCGGGATCAGACGTTGCTTGTCCATCGTATCAGGGGGATTCGGAAAGAGAGGCAGGCGAGGGGCCTGTATCATCCCGCCGTCACACAAGCCATTGCGGAACGGGGCAAACCACCTAAATCCTGCGTGACGCTGGTATGCACCGCCAGCCGTGGAGGTCCTGAATGATCTACGTTCTCGCTGCCTTGTTGCCGCCGCTCGGGCTGCTCCTGAACGGGCAGCCGTTTTCGGCGATCTTCAACCTGGTCCTGATCGTGTTTTGCCTGATTTTCGGGCTGATTTTTCACGTCCTGCTGCTGGTGCCCTCAGCACATGCGCTGATCGCGGTCCACATGAAGCGGGAGGACCGCAGGCACCGCGAGGTGGTGGAGGCGATCCGCCAGCACGGCCCGCCGCCCGGATACCCGCGCTGAGGTCGCTTTTGGACCCACCGCTAAACCCTTGGGATTGCGGCGTTTCCCGAAAAGCCTGTGCATAGCAGTCAAACGCTTTGATTCGGCGTTCCGGCATGCTATCGACCACCGTCAACCCCACCGATGGGCTCCGATTCGACGGCGATGCCGATAGCATCGCTGGAGGCGGCGTTCATCCATAAGACTGATCGCGGCGGTGAGCCGCCGAAAGGAGTTGGCAATGGCGCAGGGACTTCAGGGTATCCGTGAAGCCTTCACGTTCGACGATGTGCTTCTGAAACCCGGTCTCTCGGATATCCTGCCGTCTGAGGCCGATATTCGCTCCCACGTAACCCGCGCGATCCCGCTGAACATTCCGATCATCGCGTCCGCGATGGATACGGTCACCGAAGCACGCATGGCGATCGCGATGGCCCAGGCCGGCGGCGTCGGCGTCATCCACCGCAATTTCGATCCGGAGGGGCAGGCCGCGCAGGTGCGGCAGGTCAAGAAGTATGAATCCGGAATGGTGGTCAATCCGCTGACCATCGGGCCCGACGCGATGCTGTCGGACGCGCTGGCGCTGATGAAGGATCACGGCTTTTCCGGCATTCCCGTCGTCACCGGTGCCAGCAAGAATTCGCCGGGCAAGCTGATCGGCATTCTCACCAACCGCGACGTCCGCTTTGCCACCGACCCCAAGCAGAAGGTGTCGGAGCTGATGACGCATGAAAACCTCGTCACCGTGCGCGAGGGCGTCAGCCAGGACGAAGCCAAGCGGATGCTGCACCAGCACCGTATCGAAAAGCTGCTGGTCGTCGACGACCAGTATCGCTGCGTCGGCCTGATCACCGTGAAAGACATGGAAAAGGCGGTCGCGCATCCGCTCGCCAGCAAGGACGCGCATGGCCGTCTGCGCGTCGCCGCCGCAACCACCGTCGGCGAGGGCGGCTTTGAGCGCACCGAACGGCTGATCGACGCCGGTGTCGACTTGATTGTGGTCGATACCGCACACGGTCATTCCTCGCGCGTGCTGGAGGCGGTCAACCGCATCAAGCGGCTTTCCAACGCCGTGCAGGTTATCGCCGGCAACATTGCCACCAAGGAAGGCGCGCAGGCGCTGATCGATGCGGGCGCGGACTCGATCAAGGTCGGTATCGGCCCGGGCTCGATCTGCACCACGCGCATCGTCGCCGGCGTCGGTGTGCCGCAGCTCACCGCCATCATGGACGCGGTGGAAGCGGCGAAGAAAGCCGAGGTCCCCGTGATCGCGGACGGCGGCATCAAATATTCCGGCGATCTGGCGAAAGCGCTCGCCGCCGGCGCCGACATCGCCATGGTAGGTTCGCTGCTCGCCGGCACCGACGAAACGCCGGGCGAAGTGTTTTTGTGGCAGGGCCGTTCCTACAAGGCCTATCGCGGCATGGGCTCGGTCGGCGCGATGGCGCGCGGCTCGGCCGATCGCTACTTCCAGCAGGACATCAAGGACACGCTGAAGCTGGTGCCCGAGGGCATCGAGGGCCAGGTGCCGTATAAAGGCCCGGTCGGCAACGTCATGCACCAGCTCGCCGGCGGCCTGCGCGCCGCGATGGGCTATGTCGGCGCCCGCAACCTCGCCGAATTCCATGAGAAGGCGCAGTTCGTCCGCATCACCGGCGCAGGCCTGCGCGAAAGCCACGTCCACGACGTGACGATTACGCGAGAAAGCCCGAACTATCCGGGCGGGGTGTAATTCTCGCTACACGCCGTCATTCCGGGATGGTCCGAAGGACCAGACCCGGAATCTCGAGATTCCGGGTTCGCTTCGCGCCCCGGAATGACGGTGCGTTTGAGGCAACGCCACTCTCCACCGTCATTGCGAGCGCAGCGAAGCAATCCATTTCACAGCTTGCGGAGGCGTGGATTGCTTCGCTACGCTCGCAATGACGAACCAACAAGAACCGGAGGAACCAACCATGTCCCAAGGCAAACGCATCGTTCTGGCATCCCGCCCCGTCGGCGAGCCCAAACCCTCCGACTTCCGTCTCGAAGATTGCCCGGTTCCGACACCCGGCGCCGGCGAAGTTCTCCTCCGCACGATCTGGCTGTCGCTCGATCCCTACATGCGCGGGCGCATGAGCGACGGGCCGTCCTACGCGCAGCCGGTGCCGATCAACGGCGTGATGGAAGGCGGCACTGTCAGCGAGGTGATCGCATCCAACAATCCCGCCTTCGCCAAGGGCGACATCGTGCTGTCGCGCGCCGGCTGGCAGACGCATGCGATCTCCGATGGCAAGGGTCTTGCGAAGATCGATCCCAAGATCGCACCGATCTCGACCGCGGTCGGCGTGCTCGGCATGCCCGGCATGACCGCCTATACGGGCCTGCTTGACATCGGCAAGCCACAGGCGGGCGAGACCGTCGTGGTCGCGGCCGCTTCGGGCGCAGTCGGCTCGGCGGTTGGGCAGATCGCGCGCATCAAGGGCGCCCGCGCGGTCGGGATTGCCGGCGGCAAGGACAAGTGCGCTTACGTCAAGAACGAGCTCGGCTTCGACGATTGCCTCGATCATCGCGATCCAGATCTTGCCGCGAAACTGAAAGACGCCTGCCCGAAGGGCATCGACGTCTATTTCGAGAATGTCGGCGGCGCGGTGTTCGAGGCGGTGTTCCCGCTGCTCAATGCCTTTGCGCGCATTCCCGTGTGCGGCCTGATCGCGCATTACAACGATACGCAGGCGGTGGCGCCGAAATGGGCGCCGGCGATGATGCGCAACGTATTGACCAAGCGGCTGACCATCCGCGGCTTCATCGTCAGCGATTTCGCCGCCCGTCACGCCGACTTCCTGCGCGACATGTCGGGGTGGGTGCGCGAGGGCAAGGTCAAGCACAAGGAGTTCGTCACCGAAGGCCTCGACAGCGCGCCGGCCGCATTCATGGGCCTTCTGAAGGGCGCCAATTTCGGCAAGCAACTCGTGCGCGTTGGCCCCGACAAGGCGTGAAGTGAACTGCGGTGGCCGTGGGGAACACGTAAAATGAACCTCACGGTCACTTGAGGCAAATGTCGGAACGTCGTTACCTGAGCATCGTTTGGCTTTGACATCCAATGGAGATGCCAAATGATGAACTGCAAGAAACTATCGCTCGGCCTGTTTGCCGCCACGATGCTGGCCACTCCGGTGATGGCTCAAGAGGTCTATCAGGAACCGGGCATGATCGGGTTTAACTACCCGTACTCCAGCTATTCCACTGGAGGAGACGGTGTAAGAGCCGCGCCCGGACCAGGCTACTATTACGGCAACCGGTTTCAGCCGGCCCCGCGCGTAGGCGCGTTTGCGACGGCGCCTTGGGACGATAGTTCCTACACTTCCTATGGCCTCGTGGAGCGCCAGTGGTGATGCGCTCTAGGATTTCCTGCCAATCAGTGAATCCAGATCAACATCGGTCTGTCCCGGCGCTCTGACGTGGCGGACCTCAAGGGCGTCGGGCTGGAAACGATACTCCACCAGCCCGACTTCCTTCGTGCCGATGATGGGCTGAAGCCGGTCGGAAATGATGAAGCCGGCGGATGGCGACCAGACATGGCGCGTATGTCGATAGGTGAAATCGCGACGCTGATGAACATGGCCTGAGGCGACCAGCCTCAAATCGACTCCAGCGAACATCTCGATCAGGCTTCTGCGCCGGGGTTGCGGCACATAACGGATCGCCGTTTCCTCCGTCTCGGCATCATCAGGCGCATTCAGAAACAGCGGCTTGTGCAGAAACAGCGCGACCGGTCTGCCGTTCACGCGCCCGAGTTCTGAAGCGAGCCAACCGAACTGCTCGGCCTCGCTCTCGATCCCGGTGTTCATGATCAGCGAGTTCAATCCGATAAAGCTCCAGCCAGCCGCATCGAACCGCCAGCGGTCCTCGCCGATCGCGGATAGATATTTCTGCCGCTCCTGTTCGGTTGCCGGTTGCGTCGGCGCGGTACCGACCGCCGTCGGGTTGTCGCCAATATCGTGATTGCCGGGCAAATGACGGCAGGGGACCGGCAGCCCGTCATGCAGTTCCTTTGCGAATTTCAGATCGTCCGGGCTGGTTGGTCCGTCGAAGGCGAGGTCGCCGGTGTTGATCACGAGATCGGGCCGCGTCGTGTCGATATGCTCGCTGACGCGATGAAAATTGTCGGTCAGGCTGGCGAAGCGGGCGGCGCGGGAAAGGTGGGTGTCGGAAATTTGCGTCAGGCGAAATTCGGTCATGCATTAGTCCTTTTGGCCCGATCATAGCTGAGCCCGAAGTCGGAACGATGACGCCACAACCTCAATCGTCGTACCCCGCGAAGGCGGGGTACCCAGTACGCCGCGGCTTCTCGATTTAATCGCTGGCGTCGCTGGAATACAGGATCAGCCGCATTCGCGGGATGACGGCGATTTGCGTGTTGCGTGGCGTAACTCACTTACCCCAGCGTCCGTCGCCAGAACGCCAGCATATCAGCCTTGAACAGTTCGGCATCGCCATCGCGGCTGCCGATGCGGGCGCCCTTGCGGCCATATCCGGCCTTCAGCGCGTAAACCATCAGGTCGCGGTCGGTCAGCTTGCTGTCCGCGACGCCGTGCAGCGGATGGATGAAGGCGCCGTCATTGGCGATGTAGATCGTCGGCGCGGCGGGGGAGACGGACGCGTCCGGAACGTTCTCGATATCAGTGCCGCGGTCAAAACTGTGCTGGGCTCCGCCGATCAGCCGCATCGTCGCCTTGCCGCCGGAGAGGCGGATCGCCTGGCAGTGGCCCTGCACCTGCATCGGCGAGCACCATTCATCGGCATCGCCCATGATGACGCGGATCTCGGTCTCGTCGACGGATGGATCGAGGAATTGGTGCCCGCTCCAGGGATAAGCGGCGAGCACGCTGCGAAAACCCGCGCCGGCGCCGACCACCGCATCGGCAAAGCGGCGCGTCGCCGCCGTCAGCACGGCCGAGCCGCCGCGGCTGTGGCCCTGCGCGCCGATTCGCGATGTATCGATTTCGGGATGGCTTGCGAGCACTTTCCAGGCTGCGAGCACGTCATAGGCGCTGGCGGCGAATGAGAACTGGGTCTGGTTGGCGACGGTGGACGTCACGTCGCGCGCGCCAAACCCGTCGAGCACAAATGCCGCAAAGCCGTCATTCGACACCGTTTCGGCATGCGCCAGATGCGAGGAAGCCACGCCGAGGCTGCCCGGGACCACGATCACCAGCGGCCATTTTCCGTCCGCCTTCCGGCGATTCGTGGCCGGCAGGAATAGTTTGCCGTCAATCGAAAGCTTCGGCAGGTCGGAGGCGTTGCTGATGACATGGAAGTAATTCAGCGGATTGGCGGTGGGAATTTCGAAATTCTGGCCTTTGGCGCCGTTGGCGAAGACAATATCCTGATCGCGAAATCGCAAAGTTGGATTCCTCCCGCGGCCGCTCTTTTTCGGCGGCTGTCGGGGACATTGTAGACCAAGTTCTCGATATGTATCGGCTCTCGCTGGATTTATTTTTGGCTGACGAGCATGTCTGAACTAAACCGCAAAATGAGACATTTTGCGTCGCTTCTGCAGTTAGTCGCATAAAGGATGTAGGATGTGGCTTAACACCAACGAGACTCATAGAACTTGTCGTAAAACTGATCGGTCGAAGAAATCTATTTACAACGTTGAGAAGTGCTAGCTACAAATAGCAGTCGCTCGTTGAGTCTGCACATGGCAGTCTCGTGCGACCCTTGGAGTTCTTGTGGTCGGGAATTCAGGCCTCTCGCTTAGTCCATGATCGGGCGAAAGCGTATATGTGCAGCCGGCGAGAGAACGCTTGCTCGTAGCCAGTTGGCGGTGCGAAGCGCAGCACTGGACTTCTTTCATCGATGCTTTGAAGCTTCCAAATCACTGTTCAGCTAAATTGTCTTCCGGTAAACGTTCCCGGATAAGGATGTTCGGGATTCGTGGCGACTCCAATCCAAGTCAAGCGGTTCGCTTGATCTGGTTTCATTTGTTTTTCCTGTCGCCTATCGCTGCGATCGCCTATGTAGCCAGTCATGAGCTCAAGGACGCGGGCCAAGATGCGGTGATCCGCGTCTTGTTCATACTTGCTGTTTCGCTGATTGTGAGCCTCTTTTGCGCAATTTCGCAGCCGATCCAGATCATCGACGAATCTTTAATGACGAATGTGGGGCGCGCCAACCTGTGTCTTGCCGTCGTTGATGCGACCATCGTAGAGGACGCTAATGACTTGGCAGGTTGAGATCGGAAGCGGGCATCATGTGGTCAACGTTGACAATTCGAACTACGCTTCCAGGGCGGGATGGACTGCAGGACAGCTCCAGGACGAGAGCAGCGTGATAGGCCAACGGAATTAGGAGGAGGTCGAGCATGATAAGATTTGTCGACCGCTTGCCCTATGCTCTTGTTGTAGCGATTTGTGCAGCGGTCGCACCTCTGTTGGTTATGTTGCCCTTTGCTGCCGCGGACGTCCGGCCGTTGGTTGTCGTGCCCGGCATGGGGCTAGTCCTTGGATTTTTCGCAGCGATCATCATCCTATGGAGCAAGAATCTTCGCTGGTCGGCGACCACGGGCGAAATGATGTCAGCGATACGCGCGGAAGGTGGGGCCGACAGCGGAGCAATCTCGTTATCGTTGCGAGAGAACCATGAAGTCGAGAATGGAAGTTATTGGACGCGCGCAGTTAGCTTCAGTGATTTCTATTTCCTAAACCGACCGCAAATCGTTCGAATGTGGATAGTCGATTGCCTCATCGGAATTTTAGGTTGGAGCGCGGCGCTTCTTCTTTTCAACGAGCCAAATTTTGCGCTGACTGTGACATTAGCCGGTTTGCTGGCAGTGCATGTCGCTCGGATAGCTTGGCTTATGCGCCAACGCAATTTGATGCTGACACTCTACCAATCTACAGTAACAATTGTAGTTGGAGGAGCAGCGGGGGCAATAATTGTATTTCTCGCCTATTTTAGCGTCTTGGGTTACTCGAGCAATTGGTGGCCAGCATACCGCAACGTCAACCTCACGTTTGCGCTGCTTCCCTGTTTCCTCGTGTTTGTTGACGTCGCAATCGCTTCGATTTTGCGTAAGTTCCTGAGATAAGAAAAGGAAGGCCGTCATGTCAGTGCTTGAGCTTTTGGATGCAATTACAGGCGCTCATAACAATTGGGTGGACGGCATTAAGAATGACGATCCAGCATTCATCGGTCAAATAAAGGCAGACCTACATCTCTTCAGCGTTGGTATGTTCGAAGGCACAATTTTCGGGAAATTCGGCGCCTATGTTGCGGAGGGAGGAATTGTAGGTGCGTTGGCGGCACGGATCGCTCCCTCCTTGGCAGTCTTTGGTGCGTACGGACTGGGGGCAGACGTTGCCTCCAGTATGATTGGGGTAGGCATTTGCGGATGACCAGTGGAATCGCGAGCAGATTTTGGTCAACAATCAATTCTCCGGCGGGGCCGGTGTCGAACAGGTTAGTTTCGCCAATGGGACGACGTGGGATCGATCTCAGATCGCCTCCGCCGCGTGGTACCGCGGCTCGGCGAACGGCGAGGGCATCAATGGAAGTTCGGGCGACGACACCATCGATGGCAAAGGCGGCAACGACACGCTGACCGGCTTTGGCGGCAGCGACACCTACATCTACGCTACCGGCTACGGCAACGATGTAATTTCCGAGAGCGGTTCGGACGCGGGAACGGATGTCGTCAAGCTGGTTGGGCTCAATGCCTCGGACGTCGAGTTCATGCGTTGGGAGAACAATCTTTACATCACGAACATTGCGACCGGCGAAAGGATTCAGGTCAACAATCAATTCTCCGGCGGGGCCGGTATCGAACAGGTGAATTTCGCCAATGGGACGACATGGGATCGGACTCAAATCGCCAATGCGGCATGGTTCCGCGGTTCGTCTGGTAATGATTCCATCTCGGGGACGTCCGGCAACGACACGATCCTTGGCGGTGCGGGTAACGATGTCATGTCTGGAGGAGCGGGCAGCGATACCTTCGTTTTCCGAGCCAATTTCGGGCGAGATACCGTCAATGATTTCGTGGCCGGCAGCGACGTTCTCGAATTCCGCGACGGCGTCGTCGCCGATGCGGCAGCCGTGCTCGCGGCGGCCACGGCGTCGGGGAACGATACGCTGATCACCATCAGCACGGACAATACGATACTGCTGAAGGGCGTCTCGCTGGCGACCCTTAACACGACGGACTTCCACATTGTGTAAAGCGCGCGTAGCCCGACGGGGCGCCTAGTTCGCCCCGTCAAAGCAAATATTCGCTGCGGTCTTGCCGTCCTTGTCCTTTAGCGCAATCCGGCAACGCAACCGCTCTAGCGCCTTGGCCCGCCGCATCGTCCTGCGGGCCGAAATTGCCGTCCCACCAATCCCGCGTCATCTGCATGTTAGCGGGCACACCGGTGCCGGGCGCCAAGGATCAGTCGCGCGATGGGTGGTGCGCGTGCCTCAAAGCACGCGATAGCGGATCGCGAAGGCGTCGTGGATTTCGGTCGTCACAGCGCCGCCGTTGGCGGGCACGATGCCGTCGGCCAGATGCCACGGCCCGAACTGCGGCTGATACGAGGGGCTTGCCGGCAGCCGCAGCCGGAATGTGCTTTGGACCTGGCCGGGCAGGTTCAGCACCATCATGCGCTCGGTGGTGCGGTAGTCGAGCGTCACCGTGCCGCGCAAGACGCTCCGGCCGTCAGCCGTCGAGGCCAGCGCCTCCTGAACTTTGGCCAGTTTCTGGTTCCGGTCGGTCAGCAATTCGATCTGGATGTCGGCGGCGGTGGTCAGCGCCGCCTTCGGCAGGCGGATTTCAAATTCCACCGCGGGCTTTGCCGGATTGAGGCCGAGATAGGCCTGCGCCGCGTGCCTGATATCCGAGACCACGAAGGCGACCAGGACCAGCACCGCGGAAGCCGCAAGCCCGTGCTTGACCAGATCCTGGCGGCTGCGCTGCCCGCTGCGGAAATAAACCGACAGCACGATCGCGACCGCCAGCGCCGCGGCGATGCCGGCCAGCGCCGACATCACGATGCCGAGCCCGCCATCGGGGCTGAACCCGACGGCGCGGAGCAGGGAGCTCACGGAATCGCCGGGTAGCTCGACGGCGCGGCCGGCGCCGGTCAGGATCGGGGAGGTGATGTTCATCGCCAGCTCATGGGGAGGGCTTGAAAGGCGGGTTTGGGACCAGAACCTTCGGAATTCTCGATAGTTGGTCGCAGAGGCTCTGCTTGCGGTTCAAGCGAGCCCGATAAGTGGATTTGTCAGGCGAGGGACGTCTCGTTATTGCTTTAGGGCCTCAAGCAGGCTTCGGGGGAGATTCTCATGTCGGTTCAAATGGTTTTGCTGCCGGTCTTTGTCCTGATCGGGCTCACTTTCTTCCTGATGCTCTGGATGGTGACCGCCCGGACAAAGGCGGTGAAGGCGAGGGAAACCAGCCTGAAGGACATCGCGGCGGGGCAGCCGAAATATCCACCGCGCGTGGCCCAGATCGGCAATTGCTTCTCAAATCAGTTCGAAGTACCCCTCCTGTTCTACATCCTGATCGCGCTGGCGCTGCCGCTGCGCCGGGCCGATCTCTTCATTGTGCTGATGTCCTGGGTGTTCGTGGTGACGCGATTTGCCCATGCCGGCATTTTCATCACTTCCAACAACATCCAGCAGCGCAGCCTGGCGTGGTTCGCCGGCGCGCTGGTGTTGCTGGCGATGTGGATCTACTTCGCGCTGAAGCTCTTGCTTCTGATCTAGAAAGTTTTGAATGACCCCCGCTGCCCGGCTCTCCGCCGCCATCGAACTGATCGACACCATCGACACTGACCGCGTTCCCGCGGCCAAGGCGCTGAAGGAGTGGGGCACCGCGCACCGGTATGCCGGCTCGGGCGATCGCGCGGCGATCTCGGGCCTGATCTGGGACGTGCTGCGGCGACGGGCGTCGAGCGCCTGGCTGATGGATGCCGACACGTCGCGGGCGCGCGTGCTCGGCGTGCTCAGGCTCGAGCGCGGCATGAACACCGATGCGATATCGGCGCTGTGCGACGGCGGACGTTTTGCGCCGGAACCGCTGAGCGAGGCCGAACGATCCGCACTCACTTCGCGCAGCCTCGACGGCGCGCCGCCGCACGTCGCCGGCGATTATCCGGAATGGCTGGATCCGCATCTGGCCACCGTGTTCGGCGACGACCGCGTGGCCGAAGCCACCGCGATGGCGAGCCGCGCGCCGCTCGATCTGCGCGTCAACACGCTGAAGGCCAAGCGCGAAAAAGTGCTCGCCTCGCTCAGTCATCTCGGAGCCACGCCGACGCCGTGGTCGCCGCTCGGCCTGCGCATCGAGCTCGGCGCCGATGCGCGCAATCCCGGCATCCACGCGGAAGAAGATTTCATCAAGGGCGCGATTGAAGTCCAGGACGAGGGCTCGCAGCTAGCCGCGCTGTTCTCGGCCGCAAAACCCGGCGAGCAGGTGATCGATCTCTGCGCCGGCGCCGGCGGCAAGACGCTGGCGCTGGCGGCGATGATGCAAGGCAAGGGCCGCCTGATCGCGACCGACCGCGACAAGCGCCAGCTCGCGCCGATCTACGAGCGGCTGTCGCGCGCCGGCGTCCACAACGCTGAAATCCGCGCGCCGAAGGGCGACGCTGATCCATTGGCCGACATCAAGGCGTCAGCCGATCTGATCCTGATCGACGCGCCCTGCACCGGCACCGGCACCTGGCGCCGCAACCCCGACGCCAAATGGCGCATGCGCCCCGGCGCGCTCGAAGTCCGCTTGAAGGAGCAGGCCGAAGTGCTTGATCGCGCGAGCGCGATGGTGAAGCCCGGCGGCCGCATCGCCTATGTCACCTGCTCGGTACTGCCGGCGGAAAATGGCGAGCAGATCCGCGGCTTCGTGTCGCGACATCCGGAGTTTTCGGTTCAGCCATTGAACGAGACGGCAAGCGTGCTGTGGGACAGAGCGGAGGATTTTGAGAAGGCCGCGCTACAGTCTCCCGAAGGATGGCTGATGACGCCGCGCCGCACGGGCACGGACGGCTTTTTCGTCTCGGTGCTGAAGAAGCGATGATCGCGTAGGGTGGGCAGAGCGAAGCGTGCCCACCATCTATCCGCGACCGTTGTCTTGAATGGTGGGCACGCTTCGCTCTGCCCACCCTACAAAACCTCAATCCACAATGAACAGCTTCGCGCCCGTCTTCGTCGACGAGCGGTGCGCGGCGTCGCCGAAATCCGAGACCTGGTAGCTCATGCCCGCGCGAAGCTTGAACGTCCGCCCGTCGCGCAATTCGGTATCGAGTTCGCCCTCCAGCACGTAGAGCACGTGGCCGCGGTCGCACCAGTGATCGGCGAGATAGCCTGGCGAATACTCGACCATCCGCAC
Source organism: Bradyrhizobium sp. WYCCWR15520 (assembly GCF_056174665.1). NCBI lineage: Bacteria > Pseudomonadati > Pseudomonadota > Alphaproteobacteria > Hyphomicrobiales > Nitrobacteraceae > Bradyrhizobium > Bradyrhizobium sp. WYCCWR15520. The sequence goes on along the minus strand of NZ_JBWBWM010000013.1, from coordinate 193,672 downwards.
GCGGAGATCGCCGATGTCGAGTGTGCGCCAGCGTGCTTCACCTGAAACGCCCGCGTGTGTCGTCGCGGCGATCTGGCTCCAGTCGGTGACGGTGAACGGCAGGGTGGGGATTTTCATGCGCGATGATCCTGCGGGTCGCTTTCGTTTCTCGCAATGACGGCTGTGGCTGACCAATGCGCCAGATGATTGGTTGGCGCAAATTAGGTCAATAATACTTACCTAATATCACCTTGTCCATGCCCGAGAAAGAATGTGGGTCAGCCCTTTGCCGCGGTTGCGAGGCCGCGCCCCGTCGCGTAATTCCTGTCCATGACAGCAGCACAGAAAGCCCGCGAGTCGACGCCCTCGGTGGCCTCGGCGCATGACAAGATTCTGATTGTCGACTTCGGCAGTCAGGTGACGCAACTGATCGCGCGCCGGGTGCGCGAGGAGGGCGTCTATTCCGAGATCGTGCCGTTCCAGAAGGCCGAGTTAGCCTTCGACGAGATGAAGCCGAAGGCGGTGATCCTCTCCGGCGGCCCGGAATCGGTGCACGAAAAGGGCTCGCCGCGCGCGCCGCAGAAAATCTTCGATTCCGGCGTGCCCGTGCTCGGCATCTGCTACGGCCAGATGACCATGGCCGCCCAGCTTGGCGGCGAGGTCGAGGGCGGCCATCACCGCGAATTCGGCCGCGCCGACGTCGAGGTCAAGGCTTCAAGCCACCTGTTCGATCAAACCTGGGCCAAGGGCGAGAAGCATCCGGTGTGGATGAGCCATGGCGACCGCATCACCAAGATGCCGCCCGGCTTCACGGTGGCCGGCGTCTCGCCGAACGCGCCGTTCGCGGTGATCCAGGACGAGAAACGCAAATATTACGGCCTGATGTTCCACCCCGAAGTGGTGCACACGCCCGACGGCGCCAAGCTGATCCGCAACTTCGTGCGCAAGGTCGCAGGGCTGACCGGCGACTGGACCATGCGCGCCTTCCGCGAGGAAGCAATCGAAAAGATCCGCGCCCAGGTCGGCAAGGGCAGGGTGATCTGCGGCCTCTCCGGCGGCGTCGATTCCGCCGTTGCCGCGGTGCTGATCCATGAGGCGATCGGCGACCAGCTCACCTGCGTGTTCGTCGATCATGGCATGCTGCGGCTCGATGAAGCCAAGACCGTCGTCGACCTGTTCCGGCATCACTACAACATCCCGCTGGTGCATGTTGACGCGTCGAAGCAATTCCTCGGTGAACTCGCCGGCGTCACCGATCCCGAAGTGAAGCGCAAGACCATCGGCCGCCTGTTCATCGACGTGTTCGATGCCGAAGCGAAGAAGTTCGGCGGCGCCGATTTCCTCGCGCAGGGCACACTCTATCCTGATGTGATCGAGAGCGTCTCCTTCACCGGCGGCCCGTCGGTGACCATCAAGTCGCACCACAATGTCGGCGGTCTCCCGGAACGCATGAACATGAAGCTGGTCGAGCCCTTGCGCGAGCTTTTCAAGGACGAGGTCCGCGTGCTCGGCCGCGAGCTCGGCCTGCCCGAAATCTTCGTCGGCCGCCACCCGTTCCCGGGCCCCGGCCTCGCCATCCGCTGCCCCGGCGACATCACAAAAGAAAAGCTCGACATCCTCCGCAACGCCGACGCGGTCTACATTGATCAGATCCGCAAGGCGGGATTGTACGACCAGATCTGGCAGGCGTTCGCCGTGCTGCTGCCGGTGAAGACCGTCGGCGTGATGGGCGACGGCAGAACGTACGAATACGTCGTGGGCCTGCGCGCCGTCACCTCCACCGACGGCATGACCGCGGACTTCTATTCCTTCGACATGAAATTCCTCGGCGAGACCGCAACGCGCATCATCAACGAGGTGAAGGGTGTGAACCGCGTGGTGTATGACGTGACGAGCAAGCCGCCGGGGACGATTGAGTGGGAGTGAGGGGGAGTACCGTGGAGTAGTATCGGATAGCAGAGGACACTCGAGCGAATCCTAGGCCATCGATAGCAGTCGATAGATTCTAAGCGACCCGCAGATCTGCCGCTCTGTCGGGCGTCTCCCCGCTCTTCGAACGGTGCCCATACGCCGTCAGGCCCACCCCAACCTTCGCGACTTTGTGGCCTTCAAATATTCGGTCGCGCGCTGCTCGAAGAAGTTAGCGCGCGCGACCAGTTTCTCGGCGTCGATCACACGGTCGTAGATCGATTACTGCTCCTTCTTGAACAAATCCTGGAAGATGAGCTGGCCCCAAGTGCGGCCGCGTGCGTGCACCAGCGCGCCGCCCTCGTTGAGCTTTCCCAACTTGACGGGTGCGAACCCGAGTTGTTTGGCCAAGGCCGCCACGGGAGCGGTCGCATCCTCGTCGTCGCTCGACAGAAAGACCACCCGGTGGCCGCCCTCGACGATCGGATCGGCAGCCAGGGTGGCCGCAATCAGGTGATTGAAACCTTTCACGAGCCTGGCGCCGGTGAACGCCTTCGCGACGAAGGCGGAGGACGGGAGACCGTCCAGCTCTTCAAGGGGAACTAACGCGTTCATCGCATCGATGACCGTCTTGCCTTTCCAGCTCGGCAGGGCCTTCGCAACCTCGCGATGCTCCCCGAACGGGACCGCCAAGATGATTGTGTCGGCCTCGAGTGCATCCCGCAGCGACTTGGCAACGACCGTGGGTCCAATCGCCCGAGCCTGCGGCGCCAACGCCTCGGGCGGCCGGCGGCTCGCGACGGCCACCTTGATGTTCTTACGGGCGAAGGCTCGGGCGAGAGCCTGGCCTACCGCACCGAATCCTACAATCGCATAGCTCATAATACTTCTCCGATCCGTGTTGATATTGATTCCTCGGCCTTCAACGGCGCTGGGTTATCCGTTTCGCTGCATGGCGACCTTCGCGAGATATTCGGACCGCCACCGCAGCGATGCGCGTCATCGGTTCGAATTCCTGAATTGACGCGTAGACGTCCTGCCGTGAACGACTTCCGCGCGGCCGGACGGTCAGCCACTTCCGGCGATCGGGCGCGATTTCAGATGGCCGAGAAGCCGCCGTCGACAGACAACTCCACCCCATTCACGAAGCTTGAATCGTCTGAAGCAAGAAACAGCGCGACCGCCGCAATTTCCTCAGGACGACCCATCTTTCCCCGCGGGATCAGAGATTCGAACATCCGCTTCGCCTCCTCTGTGAGAACTTGGTCCTGCATCGGTGTGGCGATCGGCCCCGGGCTCAGCACGTTCACCCGGATATTCCTGCCCTTCAGTTCGTTGAGCCAAGTGCGTGCGAATGAGCGCAACGCCGCCTTGCTCGCCGAATACACGCCGTAACCAGGAAAACCTTTCACCGAAGCAACTGACCCGGTCATGAAGATCGATCCGCCATCGTTGAACAGCGGCAAGGCTTTCTGAACCGTAAACAGCGTGCCGCGCGTATTCAGGCCGAAGGCAGCATCGAAATGCTGCTCGGTAATTTCGCCCAGTGGGACGGCTTCGCCCATGCCGGCGCTCGCGTACAGGACGTCGATCCTGCCCTTTTCCCGCTTGACCGTGTCGAACAGACGGTCGAGGTCGTCGAGATTGGCCGCGTCGCCGCGCGCGCCGGTCACGTTCCGGCCAATCAGCTTGACCGCCTCGTCGAGCGCCTCCTGCCTTCGGCCCGTGATGAAAACATAGGCGCCTTCTTCAGCGAACCGCCTGGCGCTCGCCAGCGCCATACCGCTCGATCCACCCGTGATGACTGCAACCTTACCCTCAAGCTTTCCCATGACTTTTCCTTTCAGACTCCGTCTTTGGTCGTTCGGGGAGGTCCCCGAGAGCCTCGAGATAGATCTGCCGGCGTCAGGCGTTCAGTGCGGAAGCGCGCACATGGGTGGTGCGAAATCGATCCGGCTGAGCGGCTGACGCCAGCCGCGACGATCGGTGTCCGCCGTTCGGAATTGCGCCGTGCTTGTCGGCGTAGTCAGTGATCACCTGCCCGTGCTACCCAGCATTGGAGAGGATGTTCGATGGTGTTGGACTGGAGCTTTCGAAGGCAAACCCGGCGGTGCCGGATTGCACCATGATCGACTGGGATGACGTTCGCTACTTTCTTGCCGTCGCGCGTGGAGGCTCGGTGCGGGCTGCCGCCGAGCGCCTCGGTGTGAACCACTCGACCGTGCTGCGACGCATCGCCCAGCTCGAGGAACGCCTCGGGGTGCACATGTTCGAAAAGCTGCCTTCGGGCTACCGCCTGACGGCTGCGGGCGAGGAGGTCCTCGAGTTCGCGGACCAGATGGAAGCGTCGTCGCACCTGCTGGAGACGCGCGTCTTCGGGCGCGATCAGAGCGTGCGCGGGCTTCTGCGGGTGACGCTGGCGCCGCCCCTCGCGACACACCTGCTCATGCCGGACTTCGCCGATTTCGCGCGTCTGCATCCGGACATCGAGATGGAAATCTTGTCGTCCGGCGAGCTCGCCAATCTGACCAACCGAGAGGCCGACGTGGCGATCCGCGTCGTCTACGACCGCAAAACCCTGCCGCTCAATCTTCACGGCCTGAAGGGACCGGAGCTGTTCGGCGGCGTCTACATGTCCCGCGATCGACTAGCCGCGTGGCGTGCGGGCGCGCCTGATCCCATCCGGTGGATCGTCATAAGCATTCATGGAATTCCGGATTGGGCCAGCGAGGGTGAGGTTCGCACCATGGGGGGTCCGTTCGGGACCACGGACGCCGAGGCGCAACTCGTTGCGGTGCAGCAAGGGCTTGGGATCACGACACTGCCGTGCTTCGTCGGAGATGCCGACCCCCTGCTGGTGAGGGTGCCGGGCACCGACCTGCACATGTACGGAACGCTCTGGCTTCTCACCCAGGGGGAGACACGCAAGACGAAGCGCGTGCGGCTCTTCACTGAGTTCGTATCCCGCAGGCTCGCCGCGTACGCTCCGCTTCTCGCGGGGCTGTCCATATCGCGCGACTGACGCGCGGCAAGTGGCCGGCGACGCTTGCCATAATCCGGTCGGAAGCCGAGCTGCGATCGCTTGAAGCGGCGTCGTTCAATCCGCGAATGTTGCGCCGTATCGCAACCCGGCGCGAGGGCCACACTACTGACGGCGACGGACTTCACCATCGCTGACGGTCTTTTTTGCAAGCTGGAGACCTCGCTTTTGCGGAGAACTCCGAGGAAAATCGACCAATCGATATCGATAGTCTTTGAAACCGAGCAAATCGCGGATCGCCGAAATTCTCCTTTGAATGCAAGAGCGAGAATTTATGACGGATCCAGGATACGGTTCTTCGTCGTCAGCGGAAGATTTGCCTCGATGGACCAATGCCTTATGATGCTTCAGAACAATCGAGTGGGAGTAGGGGGGTATCGGAGGCAATAGCGTAGGTTCGGTGGCGATTTTTCGCTGCCACGTAGCCCGGCAGTAGTTGTGCCAGCCTATTTCGGATACGGCCGCTTGGCAGTGACGCTATGCCTTTTCGGGAATGCGAGCGATCACCTTGATTTCGAAATCAAAACCAGCAAGCCAGTTTACGCCGATCGCCGTCCAGTTGGGGTAGGGCGGAGCGTGGAAGATCTGGTTCTTGACGGCCATAATGGTCTCGAACTGGTTTTGGGGATCTGTGTGAAATGTGGTCACATCGACGATATCGTCGAAGGAGCAGCCGCCTGCTTCCAGCGTTGCCCGCAGGTTGTCAAAGGCCAATACGACCTGGCGTCGGAAATCAGGTTCGGGGGTCCCATCGGAACGGCTGCCGACCTGCCCGGAGACAAAGAGAAGCTCGCCGGAGCGTATCGCGGCTGAATAGCCATGTGCCTCGTAGAGCGCATGCCTGCCGGTCGGAAAAATCGCTTCGCGCTGGGCCATCTTGTAATTCCTTTTGTTTGGTTGCGCGAGCCGTGGACCGAAACATCGAGCATCCACACGCGCTGCGTCGTTTGACATACGTGGCGTATGTGAGATAGAGACATACGCGGCGTATGTCAACTCATATACGTCGCGTATGTGGATGCGGGCAACGATGATGGCGAAGCGGCGCGCCGAGATGATGGAAGAGAACCGTGCGAAGCTGATCGCGGCCGCACGAAAGGCCTTCGCCGAAAAGGGATATTCTGCCGCCTCTATGGATGAGTTGACCGCCGAAGTGGGGCTGACGCGAGGGGCGCTTTACCACAACTTCGGGGACAAGCGCGGGCTGCTGGCTGCTGCAGTTCACCAGATCGACGCGGAGATGGCTGCACGGGCGCGCGAGATGGGCGCCCAAGCGGGGGACGATTGGGACGGTCTGCTGGCTGAGGGGGCGGCCTATATCGAGATGGCGCTCGATCCTGAAGTCCGGCGTATTGTATTGCTCGACGGGCCGGCGGTCCTCGGAGATCCATCACACTGGCCGAGTCAAAACAGTTGCTTGCAGGCGACAAAGGAGACCGTGGAGCGGCTGATCGCACAAGGAATTCTGAAGTCAGTGGACACAGAGGCCGCAGCGCGGCTTTTGAATGGAGCCGCTCTCAATGCTGCCCTCTGGGTTGCAGCGAGCGACGATCCGGAAGATGTTTTGCCAAAAGCCGTCGAGGCCTTTCGTTGCTTGGCCACAGGATTGCTTGCAAAGCCGGCATGACTTCAGCCCGTAGGGTGGATTGGCCGGAGGCGTAAATCCGCCACACTCTCCCGTCGAGCCGCGCCGTTGCTGGCGGGTTACGCTTTCGCTAGTTGTATCGACCAGATCCGCAAGGCCGGTCTCTACGATCGGATCTGGCAGGCTTTTGCTGTGCTGTTGCCGGTGAAGACCGTCGGCGTGATGGGCGACGGCCGCACCTACGCGTCGGCCTGCGCGCCGTCACTTCCACCGACGGCATGACCGCCGACTTCTATTCCTTCGACATGAAATTCCTCGGCGAGACCGCGACGCGGATTATCAACGAGGTGAAGGGCGTGAACCGGGTGGTGTATGACGTGACGAGCAAGCCGCCGGGGACGATTGAGTGGGAGTAGGGGGCGTAGAAAAGCGTAGGTGCGGGATAGACACGGATAGAATTGTAATCGTCCGTCTATAGTTCTTGAAGGTCCTTGGAGCCGATCTTCGCGGCAGTTGCGCGGCGCCAAGCAGACCCGGCATGGCAAGCGGATGCGCAATCAAAAGACGGTTCATTCAACCAGCGCAGCCAGGTGGACGGGATCTACTTCTGTCCCGTGCCTGTCTTGAAGAACTCCGCGAACTGCTTGATGAGCTCCGGGCTGGCGATCTTCTTCTCGATCGTCCAGGTTACATGGCCGCGCGGATCATGCTTGATCTCCACCGCGGTGGTGGCCGTGAATAGGGTGAGGTTGATCAGCATTCCCGCGGTCAGAAGTGAACGGATGCTCAGCGTTTCCGCCTCGCTAACCGCCGTCACGGCTTCGAGCAGTATCGGCTCGAAATTCCTGTCCTGCGCGTAAGCCAAGAGCAGTTGTTGAACGACGTCGTCCTGCTGGTCGACAAAGCGCTTCTCGATACCCGCAACGATCCGATCGCGCGTCTCGTCGCTTGCATTGTTGAGGACCGCCTCAACCGAGACATGGGCGAAGATGATATCATATAGCTCCTCGGCGACCCTGGCGCGCTGCAACGGCGTTAGGTCTTTGATGATGTCCTCGATCGGTCTTGCGCCCATGTTGTTCCTCTCTATCGGAAGTCCCCGGTGAGGCTGAATGCGGCCCATTTGTTCAGTGCCATGTTGGACCGGCTATCGGCTAGAAGCTCCAGAATGGCTGCGCGGTGAGCCTCGGCCCGTGAGTGTCCGTGCTCGATCCGATGCTCGTAGTACGATATGAAAAAGCGCGCGGCAGCGCTGACATTGACATCCCAGTGCGTTGAAATCAGGCTGATCGCGCCAGCCTGGATGAAGGCCCAGTCGAGACCGAGCGCGTCGCCGGCGACGCCCTTCAGAGCAAGACCGCTAATGCAGGCCATGACGGAGACGTCGCTGCCCGAGAAATCGAGGCCCGCCGCGAAGATCGCGCTAGGGCTGAGTTTCCCGCCGCCGCTGTCCGTGGGTAAGCCCTCGTCGTCGGAAAGCAGAAGATAAGAATCGTTGAATGGGCTCGTCAGACCCGGCGGGAACATCCCGTGCGTGGAGAAATGCACGATACGGTCATTCAGAGCGCTTTGCGTGATACGCGTCAGCGTCGCCTCGACGCCAGTCAGTTCGTCCCCCTCTCGGTCGTGGCTCTTCAACCAGCGCAACGGCGCCTGGAGGCTCTCCACGAACGCGGGCTCCGCATGTTCGTCACGCAAGCCGACCACAACGCCAAAATAACGGTCAGGAGCGCGGCTGGGGGCGCGCGCCAGCAAATGGTCGAGATGGAACGCCGAATGGACGCGCGAGAGCGAGAACCAGTCGATCAACAACGCTTCATTGAAGCGAAGATAATGGAGTGGCACATTGTGAAGCGCATCGTCCGTTGAGTAGCAGATATGGTCGTCCTTGTTCAGCACGGCCTCTTCGACGAGATGGTCGAGCCATGCTACCAGCGGCGCGAGCACAACTTGAATGCTCTCGATGCACCGTGTGATGTTATCCCGCCGGGGATTGCCCCAACGCCGGGGATCCACATTCTCGGCCCACTGCTGGAGATCCCGACGCGGGATCGGGATCGGATCGAGCATGCGAATGTCGCCCTGCTTGGTCACCAAGACGGCATAGATTCTCACATCATCGACGAAATAGGTAAGATAATGGAATGCCTCTTTATTGGTAAGATTTGGCAATGATCTCACCCGGTCGTATACCGCCGCGTCGTCGACGGCCGCTCCCATCAAGCGGGTCAGTCGATCTGCGATCGCGCGTCCCTTCGACGCCTCGATCGCCTCGAGTAGATCGGCAGGCCTGTTTGCCTTGTGCAGATACTCGCACATGGCACCGAAGAGATGCGGGTGGCTGGCGAAGACGCCGCCGCGCTCTTGTGGGTCTTTAATGCCTCGCCTGATTGCCTCGAGGTTCTTGCGCAAATGAATCAGCGCATCTGCCGCGTCGGAGTAGCGATCGAGCCGGCTGTAGCAAAGATAAATTCCCCACAACGCCTCATTTTCAAGTGTGGTAATGCCGTTCTTCTGCGCCCAATCACGGCAGGATCGCAGGCTTTCGAGAGACTGGAGGACTTTGTCCCTTGGAGGGGGGCCCAGGAAGATGATCGATGCTTGCTGAATCCGGTGGCGGACGACGATATCCGACTCATTACCGAATTGAGGATGGCGCGATATCGCCCAATCGATTGCCTTCAAGATATCTACCGCATTTTCGGAAGCGATGGTCGTGGTTGCACTCGAGCCGCTCCCTCTGATTTCGGTGATTCTGACCTTCAAATCTTCAATGATGCGCTTCAGGCGATCCGCCTCGATATGGTCCGCGGAACGGGCGCGCTGTATTTCCGCCAGCGCGGCTTCGGCTTCATCGACACGCTTTAAGTTAAGCAGTGCCTCAACGCGCCTTATCTTCATCTCACGGATGTTGCCGTCATCGGCGAGCCTCGCATAAGTCTCGATATACCGATCGGCCGCATCCAGCAGCTCTGGCGAACGTCCACGCCGCAATAGCGCCTTGCAATGGCTGTCCGCCAGTCCAGACAAAGTCTCCGGCACCAGACCGTGATGGTCGGGCGCGGCCCGCCAGAGCTCCATAGCTCTCACATGCGCGGCCGCCGCGAGCGCGGCACCCCATTCCGGATTTGCGCCCTCACAGTAGGAGTAGATGGCGGGCTGCAGAGCGACAATGACCATGCCCGGATTGTCGGATCGGATCAGGAGTTTGACCTGATCGTTGAAAGGACTGGGCGGCAACCGGCTTGCAAATGTCGCGCGATCCTCCGCGGTGCCGTTGCGAAGGAGATCGAGAACTTCTTCCTCAGTCGGGATCGTCACCATCGGTAAAATCCGTCGTGAATCGGCCCGCCACCTAGGCATGTCGGTCAGAATGATCGGGGTGAACGCAACTGGCGATTTCCCCGTTGCAACAGTAGCGCTGGAGTTGTAGCGTGATTTTGCACTCTGCGCCATCAACTATCTTTGACATCGCATAGGAGCTTTCCATGCCGGTAAACTGGGGATCGATCGCCGGACAGCTCGGCGGCCTTGGAATGACGAACCTTGCTAAAGAAGCTATCAAGCACGGCGCCGATGAAGAGCAACGCCGCAAAGAAGAGCTTCGTAAGACGGCGGAGCAGGATCAGAAGCGGGCGGAGCTTGAGCGGGGAAGGCGCCAAGCGGATTCGAAATAGGGATGTCGATCTGAGCAAGGACGGCTAATCCTCGCGATCGTGGAAGAGCAGCACGGCGGCTCGCTCAGCGTGCCAGCTCGCGATGATGGGGACGCTTCGCTAAGCCGCCCAGGCGCAAGGAATGTCTGCCGGCGCCGCTCCACCGAGCATTGAAGGAATAGTAGCGGTACTGCCACTCGGGCTGCAATATCGCGTCGAGCATCGCGATCGACTGGAGCAGACGCATCAGCGTCCGCACGTCCGGAAGGTCCTGACTTCTTCGTCCTTTTCAATGCGGAGGGAGCGTTCATCAAGGGGTTTGTGCACGATGCAGCGATTGTGAGCCGGAGGGTGCCCGTCGAACTCTTCTATCGAGGTCTTCCTCTCGAATTCGAGGAATGCGCTAAGGAGCCGGCGTTTTCACCGGAAAGGGTGACGTTCTGTCTGTGGCGCCTCAACAGTCAACGGAGTTGGTCCCACAGCGACGTTCCGTTGCCTAGCGCAGACGCGGACGGGTCGGCGAGTTTACTCACGATGCTTGATGGGTCTCCTGAGACCTACCGTGCATGGGGAATGGACTATTATGAACGCGATATCTCGGTAGAGTCCGTCGCGGCTGTATACCGGCATGAGCCCCTAACTGAAGCTTTGATACAAGCCTTGAATCCGGAGCAGCGATTGGCGTTTTTGAGAGATGACCTTGAGGAGATCGCTTATCCCGTGGTCCTTTAGCGCGCTGTTGTCGTTGCATGGCCGCTGAAAATACGTTCCTCAATCCTCTGTCGCTCCTGGCTTGCAAGGCTGGTTCGCTACTTCGATACTGCCTTACATTCGGTTGAAGTGTGTTGGATCGGGGACTGGCCCGACGCGTGGCTCGCGTCTATGTCAGCGAGCGCGCCGGCTCAGACCTAGTTGGAAGCCGTGTTGGGATTTCGCGGGCGCATAGCTGCTCCGCCTACGCCAGCCGGAGCGCTGGATGTGCACCGCGCGCTCCCATGCTAACACTCGGCATCGCCCCTCTCGGAGCTCGCCCTGATGTCTGTCGCGACCGCCGCCGCCAACCCGCCGACGCCTTCCTCCGCTGAAACTGATCCCAAAACGCTCGGCTGGATGCAGGGCTTTCCCCCGCCGCCGGACAAGACCATTACCTTTCAGAACGGTTCGTTCCGCAGCTTCCCCGAATTGCGCTGGGCCTGGAGCAATATCCGCCAACTGGTGCCAACCGTGAATGTCTGGCGTGGGGCAGGGCCGACTTCCGTGCTGCCGCGCGCAGAGCACGATATCGGCGCATCCGCGTCCGTCACCATGGACGGGCGTCCCATGACGTTCTCGCGCATGCTCGGGGAGACCTATGCCGACGGCATCGCCGTGCTGCACCGGGGCAAGCTGATCTACGAGCGCTACTTTGGCGCGCTGAAGCCGCACAAGCCGCATATCGCGATGTCGGTCACCAAGTCGTTCACCGGCACGTTGGCCGGCATTCTGGTTGCGGAGGGCAAGATCGATCCGCAGGCGCCGGTCACGGACTATGTGCCGGAGCTGAAGGCCAGCGCATTCGCTGACGCGCGCGTGCATGAGGCGATGGATATGACCACCGGCCTCGAATACACCGAGGTCTACACCGACAGGAATTCCGGCGTGTTCGGGCTGCGACGGGCGAACGGCATGGCGCCGATCGAGCCGGGCTATGAAGGCGCGACCAACATTTTCGATTTCCTGTGTGCGCAGAAGAAGCAGGGTGAGCACGGCAAGGCCTTCGCCTACAAGACCGTCAATTCCGACGTGCTGGCCTGGATCTGCCGGCGGGCGAGCGGAATGACGCTGTCCGATCTCTTATCGGAGCGCATCTGGATTCCGATGGGGGCGGAAGAGGACGCGCATTATCACGTCGACCGCATCGGCACCGAAAGCGGCGGCGGCGGGCTTTCGACCACGCTGCGCGATCTGGCCCGCTTCGGCGAAACGATCCGCAATCACGGCCGCTTCAACGGCCGCCAGATCGTGCCGTCTCAAGTCGTCGAGGACATCACGCGCGGCGGCGATCCCGCAAAATTCAAACCGGCCGGCTATACCACATTGCCCGGCGCGTCGTACCGGAACCAGTGGTGGGTGACACACAATGCGCACGGCGCCTATATGGCGCGCGGCGTTCACGGGCAGGGCATCTATATCGATCCGAAAGCCGAGATGGTGATCGCCCGCTATGCCTCGCATCCGGCCGCGGGTAATGCCACCAATGACCCCGTGACGCTGCCGGCCTACATGGCGCTGGCAAAGGACCTGATGGCGGGCGGCTGACGCAGTTGGCGAGGCGCATCGACAACCGAAACGGTCTGCCGCAACTATAATATAAGTCTTGACTTATATAAGCTCGTACCGATATTCCTTGCCTCAAACGACAAGGAGGACAGGATGCAGATCGACGTCGCGAGGGTGTTGGGGCTTGTCACGCGCTCGGTGCGCAATTTTGAGAAGGACGGCAAAGCAGCGAGCGCAGTGACGCTGACACGGCTTTACGACACTAATGTCGATGACCTCTGGGACGCGCTGACCAGCAAGGAACGCATCCCGCGCTGGTTCTTGCCGATCGAGGGAGATCTCCAGTTGGGCGGAAAGTACCAGCTGAAGGGCAATGCAGGCGGGACCATCACGGCATGCACGCCGCCCAGGCATTTTGCGGCGACATGGGAATTCGGAGGCGCGACGAGCTGGATTGACGTCCAGCTGGCGGCAGAGCGCAGCCAGGCACGGTTGACCCTGGAGCACACCGCGATCATCGAGGATCATTGGAACCAATTCGGTCCAGGCGCCGTGGGTATCGGTTGGGACCTCTCCCTTGCGGGACTTGAGCGCTATCTTGCGACCGGAGCGTCGGTCGATCATGAGACAGCCGAGGCATGGATGGGCTCACCTGAAGGCAAGGGGTTCATGACCGAGAGCGGCGAGTTTTGGCGCGCGGCGCATGTCGCGAGCGGGGTCGATCCGGCGTCGGCGAAGGAGCGGTCGGACCGTACCATCGCTTTCTATCGCGGCGAGATGCCGCCTGATATCGCGCACCCGGGCACAGGAAGCTGATGCACGTCTTCGAAGTCCTCGCCGATCCGGTGCGCCGTCGCATCCTCGAACTGCTCGGCCCCAGAGAAATGGCGTCCGGTGAAGTTGTGGACGCAATCGGAGCCGAGTTTGGGATCACGCAGGCGGCCGTGTCGCAGCACCTCAAGGTGCTGCGCGAGAGCGGCTTTGCAAGGGTTCGCGCGGAGGCGCAAAGGCGACTCTATTCGGTGGACTCTGCGGGGCTTCAGAGCGTGGATGCATGGATCGGTCAGTTCAGGAATTTCTGGGAGCCAAAGCTGGACGCGCTGGCGACGGAGATCGCGCGAGGTAAACGCGAGCGGCGTAACGCACCGATCAGCAAACGGACCGGGAAGAGGGCTTAGAATCTGCTTACTCCTTGCCCGGCCAGGCGCGACCCCGGGACAGTGTTCCTGCATATCGCTGGCGCTCATGCGGGCTACGGTTGTTCTTGTAGGGCGGGCAAAGGAGCGATAGCGACGTGCCCACCATCTTGAGCCTCGCTCGAAATGGTGGGCACGCTTCGCTTTGCCCACCCTACAGCATCGTGGCAAATCACTTCTGATTTTCCGAAATCGTGTCAAGTCCGGGAATCAAAAATATTCTGCTTTCGTTCTCACCCAAATCAGTCGCATAACTTCGCCCGTCTCACGGCGGATGAGGGGCGCTTCGCGATCGTCACGAACGTGCGGTGAGATGCGGTGGACGCTGAAGGCGCGCTCGACGTACGCGCAAGGCAGCGTACGGCGAAGTCGTGTGGTTCGGGCGCCGCGGTGCTGGCGTTAAGCGTGCGATAAGAAGCGCAGGCGACGGAGGCAAAAGAGCCGTTCTCCGGGAAGAGCACGAAGTAAGCCGTAAAGCCACTGCGCAGGGAAGGCCGGAATGCTCCCGCTGCCCTGTATGCTCGTGTGCACTTTTGTTTGCGCAAATCGCACGCGAGACCGCGGGTGCAGCAAGCACCCGGTCTTCCCTGCGCCCTCTAAATAAGAGGAGGGCAAAACAAGATGCCAACCTCGGACGCAACGCGCCGCGAGAACGCGGGCCCACACCCTGATGCTCTCTAGAAAGTAGATCAGCCAGAGGCGGAATAGCCATCCGCCGGATCGTATCCGCGGCGCCGGGCGATACAGGCTGCCAATTGTAGAGTAAGGCCTGAACTCGGCTAAATAAGTCAGTTTCCCGGGCGTCACTTGCCGATATAGGCGGCCAGCTCATCAGGCGTTCCCAAAGGAAAGGCCTGTTTTAGATAGTCGAGGAACGCCGCCACCCGAGCGCTCAGTAGCCGCTTGGATGGGTAGAGCGTCCACAAGGTAATCTCGGGTCCATCGATATCCCCCCAGTGCACCAGCTTGCCGTCGGCTAAATCGTGGCTCACGAGCGACATGGGGAGACGGCCCGCGCCAACTCCCGCTCGCACCGCATCCCGAACCATCATCAACGATGACAGCGCGAGGACTGGCTCGACCGCGATTGTCGACCGGCCAGTGGGCGTCTTTAGGTCCCAGGCAAGTCGATCACCTGCCGAGCGCACGACGGCAGGTGCAGCAAGATCTCCGGCCGGCCGGGCGAGGTCGGGGCTTGCCACGACCAGCAGCCGATCGCGCAGGAAGACTCGTCCAACCAGGCTATCATCCGGATCCGGATTGACCCGGATCACCAGATCAAATCCCTCCTCGATCATGTCGACCGCACGGTCTTCCGTCGTGACCTCGAGCCTCACCTCCGGATACTTCAGGGCGAACCCCGCGGCGATCTTTCCCATGGCTGTTTGAGAGAAAAGCAGCGGGGCACTGATCCGCAACCTGCCTCGCGGCCTTTCACCGCCCGAGGCGATCGCCGCCGCCGTCTCTTCGAGTTCGGTGAGCAAAAGACCCGCTCGCTCGAACAGCGCACGTCCTTCCTCGGTGAGCTTCAGTGTGCGTCCCCCGCGTTCGAACAGACGCAGGTTGAGGGCGGCCTCCAGTTCCGAGACCCGGCGGGACAACGTTGCCTTTGGGCGTCCCGCAGCTCGCGCGGCGCGCCCAAACCCTCCATGCCGGGCGACAAGATTGAAATCAGCGAGAGCAAGCAGGTCCATATGTTCCACCAATGAGACAGTATGTCCAAATATAATGTCTATCGGTCCAAAGGTGGATCACTAATTTGCAGGGTGTCTTTGACCCCCAACCGGAGTGATCCCCATGACCATCCTCGTTACCGGCGCCACTGGCCGTGTCGGCCGCCAAGTCGTCCAGCAACTCGTCAAGCGCGGCGCCGACCTGCGCGTCCTCGTCCGCGATCCCTCGAAGGCCAACATTCCGGCCAGTGTGGAGGTTGTGCAGGGCGACCTGCTCGATATCGACTCGCTGCGCACCGCGTTCACCGGCGTGAACACGCTGTTTCTGCTCAATGCGGTGGCGGGAGACGAATTCACCCAGGCGCTCATCGCCCTGAACATTGCCCGCGAGTCGGGCGTCGAGCGGGTGGTCTATCTGTCGGTGATCCACAGCGATCACTTCGTGAACGTGCCGCACTTCGCGGTGAAATCCGGCGCCGAGCGAATGATCGAACGGATGGGCTTCAGCGCCACGATCCTGCGTCCGGCCTACTTCATTGACAATGAACTCATGATCAAGGACGTCATCTTCAACTATGGCGTCTATCCGATGCCGATCGGCAGCAAGGGTGTTGCCATGGTTGACGCCCGCGACATTGCCGAGGTCGCAGCGATCGAGCTGATCCGTCGCGAGCAGGCTCCGGGCAAGCTGCCGATCGAAACCATCAATCTGGTCGGCCCTGATACGCTGACGGGTTCGGACGCGGCCGCGATCTGGTCAGACGTCTTGGGTCGCCCGGTTGCCTATGGCGGCGATGATCCCACCGGGTTCGAGCAGAATCTGGCGAAATTCATGCCGAAGTGGATGGCGTATGAAATGCGCCTGATGGCCGAGCGCTATGTCAGCGACGGCATGATCCCGGAGACCGGCGACGTCGAGCGTCTGACCAAGATCCTGGGCCGCCCGCTGCACTCCTATCGCAACTTCGCGACCGAGATCGCCTCCGCGGCCTGAGGACCGAGCAACCAAACTCCGACCACAAGCAAGCGCAGCCCGGGTGAGCGCAGCGATACCCGGGACCGCCCCCGCTGATCCGAAAAGCGGTCGTTCCTGCCGCGCATCTCGAACATCGGAAAAATCTGCAGAACGATGTCGGTTTCCGACAAGCTCGTTCGTCCTCCCGATGAGCGCCAAAAGGGGCCGGCTCAAACAAGGTGACAGACGATGAGGGTTATGGTGTTCGCGAAAGCCACTGAGGACAGCGAAAAGGGCGTGCCCCCCACGGCCGAGACGTTCGAGGCGATGGACCGGTTCACCGAGGAACTGGTCAAGGCCGGCGTCCTGGTGGCCGGTGCCGGCCTCATGCCCAGCGCCCAGGCTAAGCGCATCGCCTTCGATGGTCCCGGCCGCACGGTCATCGACGGGCCGTTCGCCGAGATCCGCGAGATGGTCGCCGGCTTCTCGATCTGGGAGGTCAAGGACATGGACGAGGCCGTGGCCTGGGCGAAGCGCTGCCCCAATCCCATGTCGGGCCCGAGCGAGATCGAGATCCGGCCGTTCCTCGAGGCGGCGGATCTGGCCGAGTTTCTGACGCCCGAAGAGCTCTCGACGCCCCATGACGGGACGCGCGGGAAACTCGGCGTCGCCTAGGTTGTGACCTCACAAATGGAAGCACCAGGATGCGCGAGCCGAATGGCGGAGAATGGTAGAAAGCCCACCTCCGGTCATTGGTCACACCGACAAAGCGGCGCGCAGATTGTGTCCAGCCTCACGTCCGCGCAACGTCGGCTAAAACTATTCTGAAGAAGGCTGCGGTGGAGAATTGTAGCATGGCGAAGATCGTCTTCGGAATGAACCAGTCCCTGGACGGCTACGTCGACCATCAGGAATTTGCGCCAGGGCCCGTGCTCTTTCGTCACTGGATCGAGCAAGTGCGCGGCCTGACGGGCAGTGTGTACGGCCGCCGCATGTACGAGGTCATGCGCTATTGGGACGACAGCCATCCTGAGTGGACCCCGGAGGAACGCGACTTCGCGGCGGCGTGGCGGCGCCAACCGAAGTGGGTCATATCACGATCGTTGAAGTCAGTCGGCCCCAACGCCACTCTCGTCGGGGATGACTTCGAGGCGGTGATACGTGAGCTAAAGGCTCAGCTCGTTGGCGAGATTGACGTTTCCGGACCAGACCTGGCAAGAAGCCTAACCGACCTTGGTCTTATTGATGAGTATCAACTCTACCTTCACCCCGTCGTGCTTGGTCGCGGCAAGCCATTCTTCGCCGGCCCCCGGCCGCCGCTTCGCCTTGTGGCCAGCGATCAAATGGGCGAGGGCGTGATCAGGTTGACGTACGCTCCTGCTTAAATCCCACGGCTCAACAGGGTGGATTAGCCGGAGGCGCAATCCACCGCCCAAGGAGGAGCCTCGTGATGACCATCACCATTACCGCCTTTGAACGGTCACCCGATGGCGGCAGGGGACTGGCGCGGGATACGCGCGTTCGCTGGGCGCTCGAGGAAGTGGGCCAATCCTACGAGGTTCGCCTTGTTTCGTTTCGCGCGATACCTGGCGCTTCATCCCTTTGGCCAGATTCCGACTTATGAGGAAGGCGATCTCGCCTTGTTCGAGACAGGGGCGATCGTCTTCCATATCGCCCAGCGCCATGCAGGCCTTCTGCCTGACGATGACAATGCCCGGGCGCGTGCGATCACCTGGATGTTTGCCGCTGTCAACACGGTGGAGCCACCGATCCTTGAACTTGCAACCGCCAAGATCCTGGAGAGTGACAGGCCCTGGCATGACGCGCGCTTGCCGTTGGTCGAGGGTCGCGTTCGCGACCGGCTGAAACAACTTTCCGCCCGTTTGGGCGATGCCGACTGGCTCGATGGTGCGTTCAGCGCGGGCGATCTGATGATGGTGTCGGTGCTGCTCAGGCTGAAATCATCGGGCATTCTGGATGAATACCCAAACCTGGCAGCCTATCTCGCCCGCGGTGAAGCGCGGCCTGCCTACAAACGGGCTTTCGCCGCTCAACTGGCCGTCAACACCGGCAAGCCGCCGACCGGCTGATGATGTCCGTCCTGGGCGCGAAGTCGTCGCCGCGGAATCTTCCCTCATCGAAGCGCTCGACAAATCTCGCAAACAAAGGTGCAGGAATCAGGTGACGCGGTAAATGCAGTATTCGATCTGGTCTTTTCCGGTGAGGCGGCCCTCGGCCACAAACAGATGCTGGTTGAGCCAGGCGTATTTCGGTGCGCCGGTATCGAAGCGCATTGCCATCCGCATGTAGTGATCTTCAAAGCGCGTGGTGCCGGCCGTCTCGGCGGCCTTGGTGAAGGCGTCATTCATCTGCACGAGGCCGGTGTAGTGCAGCAGGATAACGGCGTCGTCATCTGTGATGAATTGGACGCGGACATCGGGCCGGCCAAAGCCATCCGAGCCCGGCCGGTACCAGTCGCCGCCCGGCATCGCGATACGCGCCTTGATGCGCGTGCCTTCCAGTGTGCCTTCGCTCATCTCCCAGTAGCTGTGCGCGCCGACGGGTGAGCCGTGCGTCGTCGGCATCGGACCGCGCACGCGCAGACGATATGTCATCTCGAATTCAAGACCAGCCATTGGATCGGCCTTCGTAGTCGGAAATATCGGTCAACGGCCGGGCCGGCGCGCTGGTTCCAGACGTGCCCGTGATGATGACGCGCTTCATGCGCTTCCTTGCGCCCAATCGGCAGGTGCTCCGCTGTCGATATCCGCTTTCCAGCCCTTTCTGCTCCTCGCCGCGGAGGGGCGGCGCGATAGCCGAACTGGATCACGGCTACATATATGCTCCCAATTGTGAAATGGCACACAGACAGGAGCCGTCCAGTCTGGTTGTGTAAGATGAATGGCCGCCGTTGGTGGGGGAATCCCTGCTACGGGGCCGTTCGTTTTCGTTTCAGGAGCATCGTTATGCGCGGCTTTAATCGCACGGCACCTGTGATGTGTGCCTCTCTCATTCTCAAGTCCACCTTGAGCGGGTGAACCAAAGAGGTTTCGCGTGCGCTGATTACCGCGTACAGAGATTTACTGGGCCCCGCCGGCGACGGACGGGGCTTTTCTATTTCTTTTCTATGCCCACTGCTGCCCGGCGGTGCCCCTGTGAAGAAGGACGCAGGGGTCATGTGGTACTTTTGGCCCGATTTAGCATTTGATGTTGTCAAAGGGCTGGTAGCCGGAAGCGCTTCTATAGCGCTTCAAGCGGTTGCTCCCATGACGCTTCGCGTCTTGAAGCGGTTTCGAGCGCGTTGGTCTGCTCGAAAAGCCGCAAGAAAGGCAGCCCGTAAGGCGGAAAAGCGTATTCCGCGGTCGCCCAGCTCGTCGGAATGAGCTGTGCAAGCAGGGCGGGTCAGGCTTTCGCTGACCCGCCCTGCGCTGAAATAGACAAGCAGTCTTAGCTTCCATTTGAGGGCGGGACATTGTCCCGCGCTGATGCTGCGCGCGACATTCAAGCGCATCCGTTGTGAACCTTGTGACGAACGGCGCGTTGAACGCAAAATGACATGCCGTCTTCGGGAGGCTCGATGCGACACGAATGGATGGATCTCGACGGAAGTCGCATCTTTTTCCGGGAAGCAGGCTCATCTGATGCGCCTGCCGTGCTCTTGCCCCACGGCTATCCTTGCTCATCGTATGAATTCCGGAACCTGATGCCGCTTCTTGAAGATCGGTGGCGCCTGATCGCGCCTGACTTCCCTGGATGCGGCTACAGCGACACGCCCGAATCTTTCGCATACGATTTTGACGGTTATGCGGATTTCCTTGAGCGGTTTGCTGACCGCCTCGGCCTCAAGCAATTCGCGCTCTACCTGCACGATTTCGGATCTCAGATTGGTCTTCGGCTCGCCATCAAGGCGCCGGAGAGGATGGCGGCGCTGATCATCCAGAACGGCGACATCTACGAGGACCAGTTAGGTCCTAAATACGCGCCACTAAATGAGTATTTCGCTCATCCGACACCGGAAAATCGCTACAAGCTTGCAGCGGCGGTAAGTCGGGAGGGCTATCGCGACGAATTCCTGAACGATGTCGAACCCGAACAGGCCAGGACCATTCCTCCCGACTTGTGGGAGCTGCACTGGGCTTTGACGACTCCGCGCCGGAAGGAGATTGCGGTGGATGTGATTGCGGGCTTGAAGGACAATCTCGCCTGGTTTCCACGCTATCAGCGTTATCTGCGGGATCATCAACCGCCGACCCTGATCATATGGGGTCCGAAAGATGGCTTCATGCCCGAAGGAGCCGCGCGCGCCTATTTGCGCGACCTGCCGAACGCCGAACTGCATTTCCTTGATGGCGGTCACTGGCTGTTGGAGACGAATCTCAACGAAGTGGCCAACTTGATGAGAGACTTTCTTTCCCGGATTCAAGCTTAATCCACCGCATTCGCTCATCGTGACGGACTCGTGAATGGCGGGTTACGTTTTCGCTGACCCGCCCTACGGACCAATAGACGTGCGCCGCCGTCAGCATTTCCATTTCCTGCGCATATGCTAGAAGCCGCTCGCAGGAGGACACGCCATGTTTCGTCTCGTAAACGACGCGCAGTTCTGGGATCGCGCTGCGCGCAAATATGCCAGCGACCCGATTGCCGATATGGCGGGCTATGAGCGCACGCTCGAGCGAACGCGACATTACCTCAAGGGGGCCGAGACGGCGTTCGAGTTCGGATGCGGAACGGGAACGACGGCGCTGAAGCTTGCGTCATCGGTCGGGCGCATCGTGGCGACCGACTTGTCCGGCGAAATGATCGCGATCGCGCGCGACAAGGCAAAGGTCGAAGGCTGCAGCAATGCCACGTTCGAGGTGGCGCGGCCCGAGGCGGCGCCGTGGCCGGACGGGAGCTTCGATGTCGCTTTCGGCTTCAACGTTCTGCATCTGGTGGCGGAGCGCGAAGCAGCGTTGAAAGGTATCCATCGCCTGCTGCGGCCTGGCGGGCACTTCATTTCCAAGACGCCGTGCCTGAAGGAAATGAATTCGCTGCTGCGCGTCGCGCTGCCCTTGATGCAGCTCGTCGGCAAGGCGCCCTATGTGGCGTTTCTGTCGGCGGAGGATCTGGAACGCGAGATTTCGGCGGCGGGATTTGAAATCATCGAACGCGCCCGCCATGCCTCCCGCGGCAAGGATGCGCGGCCGTTCGTCGTGGCAAGGAAGTAGCGTCGATCGCCGCTTCGTATCCCCGGATATTGCTTTCGCTCATGCGGGCTACAAATCCGCTGCGCCTTCCGAATTGATTTGCTTCGCGCAACGCAATTGGAACGCGCGGCTGCGACGAACTGGCATGACGGGCAAATCACTTCTGATTTTCCGAAATCGTGTCAAGCCCGGAAATCAAAAATATTCCGCTTTCACTCTCACCCAAATCAGTCGCATAACTCCGTCCGTCTCACGGCAAGATGAGGGGCGCTTCGCGATCGTCACGAACGTGCGGTGAGATGCGATGGACGCTGATGTCACGACGACGTACGTGACGTGAGGCGTACGGCGAAGTCGTGTGGTTCGGACGCCGCGGTGCTGGCGTTAAGCGTGCGATAAGAAGCGCAGGCGACGGAGGCAAAAGAGCCGTTCTCCGGGAAGAGCACGAAGTAAGCCGTAAAGCCATTGCGCAGGGAAGGCCGGGATGCTCCCGCTGTACCTGTATGCTCGTGTGCGTTTCCTTTTATGCGCAACGGCACACGAGACCTCGGGTGCAGCAAGCACCCGGTCTTCCCTGCGCCCTCTTGATTGGAGAGGGCGCCGAAGAAGATACAAACCTCGGGCAAAACATGTCGCGAGATCGCGAAACTATATCCACGCCATTGCGAGCGAAGCGAAGCAATCCATTGTCACCTCATGCGTGGAAGGATGGATTGCTTCGCTGCACTCGCAATGATGCGGTGAGGTCCGTGCAGACGCGCAAAAACTAATACCGTGGCGCATTCCACTGCGGACAGCGATGCACGTAGTCCCAGGGAATGTCATAGACGCAGGTGTAGCGGAGGTCGTCTGACTGTTTGATTGGCGGCGGGGCCTCTACGACCACCGGTCGGTCGACGTCGCTCGGCAGACCGTAGAACACGCCGACGCCGCCAGGCCAGAAACCGCCTCGGTGATGGTGATGATGATGCCCCGAGTGGGGGAATGCCGGGAAAGCCGGACGCGTTGGCGCCGCGCCCGCACCGCGTGCCGCGCCCGGATCGGCCAAGGCTTCGCCCGCGGCAAGGATAAGCGCGACTGCGCCGAGAGATGCGATAAACGTCGTTCGATATGTCATGGCACTCACCCATGAGAGGTTACTGGGCAGCATTCCCAAAACGCTAAGCTGGGCCTTTCGTGCCCGCAAAGACATAATTAATTATTGGTTAAGACGTAATCTTAACGGTGCGGCGTGAAAAAGCCGCCCGGGAACGATCGGGTGAAGGAGCAGGCTGCCAAGCATGTCCGATTCAGTGTTGAGGCGAGCGACTGGAGTTTTTACGACGCGATTGCAGGTGCTTGCCGGCTTGCTTGACGCCGCCGAGACGCAATGGCGCGAGAAGGCCGAGAGCCCCGAGGCATTGCTGGCGGCCCGGCTCGCCGATGACATGTTTCCATTCCCGTATCAGATCGTCTTCACCTGCAACCAGCCCAATCAGTTCGCTGCCTGGTGCAGCGATGCGACAGCGCCGGAGATCGATCCGGCGACGCTGGATTTTCCCGGCTTGAAACGGCATGTGCAGGACACGGTCGCCTACGTCGCGGAGCGGACCGCAGGGATCAATGACCGCGTGCTCGACCGCGACAAGCGGATCGATCTGCCGGGCGGCAGGTTCATTTCATTCACCGGCCACCTCTATGTCGACGAGTGGCTGCTGCCCAATTTCTACTTCCATCTCGTCACCGCCTACGACATCCTGAGGCATCAAGGCGTGCGGATCGGCAAGGCCAACTACATGGCACATCTTGCCGGTCGGGTGCGCACCGCGAAGGCGGGGTAGGGTGAGAGCGGGGCCGCAAGATCCGCGGGCGCAAAAAGCGTGAACACATGGCGTATGATCCAGCGACGACTCCACGGCCGGCCGATCCTTCCGAGTGCAGCGTGCTCGCGAAGCTTTGGTATGACGGCTGGCAGGATGCCCACGCCGCGATCCTGCCGGCAGAGCTGGCGCGGGCGCGCACGCGTGAGAGCTTCGCCGAACGGATGACCGCCGCGCTCGCCGATGTGCGGGTCATCGGGCCGCGAGGCGCGCCGTCAGGCTTCGCGATGCTGAAGGGCGACGAGCTCTATCAGTTCTACGTCGCGTCGGAAGCGCGTGGCGCCGGGATAGCCGCCACTCTCATGGCAGACGCGGAAGCGCAACTATCGGAGCGCGGCGTCGGGACGGCGTGGCTCGCCTGCGCCATCGGCAACGTGCGCGCCGCCCGATTCTATGAGAAGTGCGGATGGTATCTCGCCAGAACGATGGTCAACCGCCTCGACACCGTCGATGGTCCCTTCGATCTGGAGATTTGGCGCTATGAGAAACGTCTGGCGCGCCGGTGAGGGCGCGTTTGGAGGTCGGACTCGTCGGCCTGCGCACACACAGCCCGAACTCTCAAGGATTCCATCCCCCGCTGCCGTATTCGCGGGTGATGATTTCAAGAAGATGCCCGTTCTGCTCCTTGAAGTAGAAACCACGTCCGCCGTCGTGGTGGTTAATCTTTCCGGCCTGGGTCTGTCCGGGGTCGGCCCAGTAGGGAAGCTGCCGTTCCCGCACCCGGCCGAAGATCGCGTCGAACTCGGCCTCGCTGGTCAGAAACGCATAGTGCTGCGGAGCAATGTCGCCGTCGACATCCATGTAGTCGAGGTTGGCGCCGTTTTCGGTGGTGACCATGTAAAACGGCCCCCATCGCCGCGGAGCCGGCAGACCGAGCATCTCGGCCAGGAATGTTGCCGATGCCTTACGGTCGTGGGTCGACAGGATCGTATGATTGAAGTGGATGGCCATTGCGCTCTCCCGGGCTGGAACAGCTTCGTCGCTCCGTTAACTGGACCGCAGGTTGTATCGTTCCACGAGCAACGACTGGGCGCAGATTCTCGCAATGATTCGCGCAAATTACCCCCTGTGAAGCCATGGGCTCCCTCAAGCGGGAAAAATAACGGCCCCTTGCTGCGCTGCCTCCTGCTCGCAAAAAAGTGAGGTGGCTCGCGCCTCGGCCTGTAGCTTTCGGCCCATCCCATTCGTCTTGGACCCAGAGAACGTCAAACTGGAGGTCAAGGAATGGAAAACGCACGCTATCGCTGGGTCATCGTCGCGGCCGGCGGCTTGCTCGGCTGTGTCGCGATCGGTGGCATGTTCTCGCTGCCGGTGTTTTTGCAGCCGATCGCGCGCGATACCGGCTGGTCGGTGACCGGCATATCCAGCGCCATGACCATCGGTTTCCTCGCGATGGCCTTCACCAGCATGATCTGGGGTACCTTGTCCGACCGGCTCGGGCCGCTGCCGGTGGTGCTGACCGGCTCGGTCGTGCTGGCGGCGAGCCTCGGGCTCGCCAGCGTCGCGACATCGCTGGTCGTATTTCAGTTCGTGTTCGGGCTGATGGTCGGCGGCGCCGCGGCTGCGATCTTCGCGCCGATGATGGCGACCGTCACCGGCTGGTTCGATACCCATCGCAGCCTGGCGGTGTCGCTGGTCTCCGCCGGCATGGGCATGGCGCCCATGACCATGTCGCCGCTCGCCGCATGGCTGGTCTCGAACCATGACTGGCGGACCTCGATGCAGATCGTGGCCCTTGTTGTCGCCGCGATCATGATCCCGGTCTCGCTTCTGGTGCGCCGCGCGCCAGCGCTCGAAAGCAAGGCCGCCGCGCCGACCAGCGCTTCGGCAGAGCCGGAGATGTCGCTCGCGCAAGCGCTGCGCTCGCCGCAATTCATCATCCTGCTGCTGACGAATTTCTTCTGCTGCGCGACGCACTCGGGCCCGATCATCCACACCGTGAGCTATGCCATCAGTTGCGGCATCCCGATGATCGCCGCCGTCACCATCTACAGCATCGAGGGTCTGGCGGGGATGGGCGGCCGCATCGCCTTCGGCCTGCTCGGCGACCGCTTCGGCGCCAAGCGCGTGCTTGTCTTCGGTCTGCTGGCGCAGGCGTTCGGCGCGCTCGGTTATGTTTTCGTGAGCGAGCTCGCCGCGTTCTACGCCGTCGCGGCATTGTTCGGCTTCCTCTATGCCGGCACCATGCCGCTCTACGCCGTTCTGGTGCGCGAAAACTTTCCGCTGCGTATGATGGGCACGGTGATCGGCGGCACGGCGATGGCCGGCAGCCTGGGCATGGCGACGGGGCCGCTCGCCGGCGGTCTGATCTACGACACCTTTGCGAGCTACGCCTGGCTCTATATCGGCTCGTGGATCATGGGCCTCGGCGCGTTCCTGATCATGATGACGTTCCGGCCGGTGCCGGTGGCACGGGCTGTGCCGGCGCCGGCGTGAGTCTCGCTGTCATCGCCTGCGACAAACGCGAAGCGTTTGCGCAAGGGAGCGAAGCGATGAAGCAATCCATGTCTCCGAGAGCGCACTCAGCCGAACGTAAAGCTGTAGGCGCTGAGACCGGCCTTGGGCGCTTTCAGCCGTAACACGTGCTCGCCACCGGGGCCGCTGTAGATGGAATAAAGCCGGCTTCCATCGACCGTGACCGGCGGCTGCGGCGTTCCGTCGACGGTCACGGACAATGTTTGCGGCGACAGGCTGCCAGCGACCAGATTGACCTCGGGTGCATTGAAGCGCAGCAGGATTTCGTCGCCGTCGGCCGACGAGGTGGCGCGATCGTCCGTCACGTTCCAGAGGCCGGAGAGGGCGAACCGGTTCGGCGGCACATTGTCCGGCAGCGCATAGGTCCGTTCGCCGCCCGCAGCGCCTTGCGTCTCGACGATGGCGCCAGCGTTCTTCTCCGAACCGAGATACATCTCGGGCGTTGCGACGGCGCTCAAGTCGGGATCGCGCATTGGTGCGACGGGTGCGCGATCGCCGACAAGGCGCGCGATCGCATTTTCCATCTGCTGGTAGCCGCCTTCACCAAACTGCGTCGCGACGATCGTGCCGGACCTGTCGATCAGATACGCGGCCGGCCAGTACTGATTTCCGAAGGCACGCCAGGTGCGGTACTGATTGTCCTGTGCCACCGGATAATGGATGCCCAGACGCTTGATGGCAGTCTCGACATTCGCACGTTCCTTCTCGAAGGCGAATTCGGGCGTGTGCACGCCGACCACGACAAGGCCTTTGTCCTTGTATTGCTCATGCCATTTGGTGACGTAAGGCAACGTGCGCAGGCAGTTGATGCAGGAGTAGGTCCAGAACTGAACCAGCACGACCTTGCCGCGGAGGCCTTCCGTCGTCAGCGGCGGCGAATTCAGCCAGGAGGAAATCCCGGAGAACTCCGGCGCAGGCCGGGAGTCCTGCCGCGTCGTTTCCTGGCTGAGCGGTGCTGATGGACCAAACTGCGCGATGGCAAGAACGGCGACGATCACAAGAACGATCAGGCTAAGAATCTTGCGCATAGTCATAATCCCAGTTGAAGGTTCGGATAAAGCTCCGAAAACCAGACAGCGACGATGCTGTCGTATTGCGTGTAGAAGGCCAACGCGACGAGGAGCACCGCCGCACCAAATGTTCGCTGCAAGGCGCGGGTGTAGGGCGCAAGCTTCCGCACTTGCGTGGTCGCGTATTGTCCGCCATAGGCGATCAGCAGGATCGGTATGCCGGCGCCGACTGCGTATGTGACGAGCAGCAGCGCGGCGCGTGCTAGGTTTTCCGACGTTGCGATCAGTGTGAGAATCGAGCCGAGCACCGGTCCGGCGCACGGTGTCCAGAGCACGCCGAGCGCCAGTCCAACAACCAGGCCGCTGGCATTGCCTGATCCGGCGCGCGAGACGACACTGTCGGCGAAAGAGAGCAGGCCGCTCAACCTTGCCATCAGCCACTCGTATGGCTGCGGCCACAGCAACAGAACGCCAAAGCTGCCGAGCAGGATGACGGAGATCTTCCGCAAGGTGTCGTGCGACAAGCCAAGCACGGTCGAGAACGAGCCGAACAGGATCGCAAAACCGGAAAACGTCAGGACGAAACCGGCCACAAGGAAGAGCGGTCGCCGCCGGTCTTGCTGGCCAATGGAGGCGCCCAGCAAGACCGGCAGCAACGGCAGGATGCAGGGCGCTGCCACCGTCAGCAAGCCGGCCGCAAATGCCAACGCAATCTCAATCATCTCGGACTCTCCTCGTGGGCCGCGGCTATCACTTCACCAGCGTGAGGAGCGGCTTGCCCTTTTCGACGATGTAGGTGGCGAGCTCGCTCCCGGTGACGCTGCCGGGATTCCTGGCCGAATGGACCGTTCCGGCGGGAATGAAGAGCACGTCGCCGGCCTTCAGCGTGACGGGCGGCTTGTCCTCGATCTGATATTCGAGCTGGCCTTCCAGAACATAAATCACCTCTTCGCCGGGATGCGTGTGCTTGCCAAACGCCACCCCGGGGGCAAGGTCAACCTTGACCTGGATGGCCTCACGTCCGGGCGCGCTGAGATCGTGCCGCTGCAGATCGGTTCGCGTGACCCCGCTCTGCTGCGCTTGCGCGCCCAACGGCGCCAGAACGGCTCCAGCGACAAGCGCCGCCATCGCCATGAATTGCATTTTCTTCACCGTGGTCATGTTCAGCTCCTTGGTTTGAGGTCCGTCACCGGCGGGCTCGCCGCCGATGACGATGACAGCTTCCCTTGCTCATGCGGCCTGCTGCTGGCCATGCTGTTCGTTGACGATGTAGTCGGCGTACCAGTCCGGCCAGTTTTCATCGTGCTTGTCGCCGTTCCGCTTTTCGTATTCGCCATGGGCGGCGGCCGCCCGGCGGAATGCGGCGGCGAGATCGGCCGACGAGGTGAACGAGGTGCCGCTGCCGTCGATGCGTCCGGGCAATCGCGCGGTGACTTCCTGCAGCAACCAGCCATTGCCGTCGGGATCGCTGAACGAGGCATACGAACGGTAGCTGCCGCGTTCCGGATCCGGGCCGCTCAGCCGGACCCGGCCGAACAGATACGGCTCGTCCGAGCCAACGTGCACGTCACCGGCGGCGTGAAACGCTTCACTGATCGCGACGCCGCGGCCGAGCAATTCGCTGCGAGCGGCCTCGATGTCGGAGACGACCAGGTACAGGCCCTGCGCGGAGCCGGGCGCGGCAGAGGTGACGTTCTTGCCGAAGATGACCGAGGCGTTGGAGCCGGGCGGGGTGAACTGGATCACGCGGTAGTCGTCGGGGCCGACGAAATCTGCGTCGAGCCGCCAGCCGAGCTTCGCGTAGAATTGCTTCGCGCGTTCGACGTCGGAGACGGGGATAACGACGATTTCGAGCTTCAGGTCGACGGCCGGCGCTTTCGAGGTTTGGTTTGCAGTGGTGGTCATGGCGTTCTCCTTTGGTTAAATCGTGTACGATATATTCGTGTGCGTGCTATAAATGCCTGAATCGGCCGACTGTCAACCCTTCCGATTTAATCGGATACGATATATATGGGTGCGAGACTTCACATGTTCGTGTCGGAAAGGATGACCCCATGAAGCCCAATGATGCGCCTGGATCCGGCCCAAAGTCCGGTTCCAGGGACAATTCCCGAGACAATTCAAAGTCTACTGCGAAGCCGAAATCGCCCGGGGGTGACCGGCGCCTCGGCGACTTCCTGTGCTTTGCGGTCTATTCGGCCAACCTGGCCTTCGGGCGGGCCTACAAGAAGGGCCTGGACGAACTCGGCCTGACCTACCCGCAATGGATCGCGATCGTGGCGCTATGGGAGCAGGACGGCCAGACCGTGAGCGAACTCGGGGCGAAGATGTTTTTGGAATCCAACACGTTGACCCCGATCCTGAAAAAGCTCGAGGCGGCGGGCTATTTGCGCCGGCAGCGCGATCCGGCGGACGAACGGCAGGTGCGCATCAGCCTGACCGAATCTGGCCGGCGGTTGCGCGAAAAGGGCATGCACATGAACCTGGTGAGCGCGACCGGATTGAAGCCCGACGAGTTCGCGCGGTTGCAGGAAAACGTCGTCACGCTTCGCGACAATCTGATCAGGGCTACGGCAGAGTAGGCATGACAACGCGCTCGATCGGCGCTTCGATATGATCGAACGGCGGCGAGTGAAGGAGAACGTGCGATGAATGTTGCGTCACATGAGACTTCGCTTCGCGGACGTATCGCCGTCGTGGCAGGCGCGACGCGTGGCGCTGGACGTGGCATTGCGGCAGCGCTCGGCGAGGCCGGCGCGACGGTCATCTGCACGGGGCGCAGCAGCGCCCGCGCGGATGCACCAACGCGGTCGGACTATGACCGGCCGGAGACAATCGAGGAGACCGCCGAACTCGTGACCAGCCTCGGCGGCAAAGGCATCGCTATTCCCGTCGACCATCTCGAACCGGCGCAGGTCGCGGCGCTGGCTGAGCGTATCCGTGCCGAGCATGGCCGCATCGATGTGCTCGTCAACGACATCTGGGGCGCCGAAGTGCTGAAGGGCGGACCGCCGCAGTGGAATACGCCGATCTGGAAGCTCGACTTGCAGAAGGGCTTGCGAATTCTGCGGCTCGGCATCGAGACGCATCTGGTCACCTCGCATTACCTGCTGCCGCTGCTGGTCGCGCAGCCGGGAGGCCTGCTGGTGGAAGTCACCGACGGCACTGCCGATTACAATGCAACGCATTATCGCATCTCGGTGTTTTACGATCTCGTCAAGCAGAGTGTAAACCGGCTTGCATATTCGCAAGGTCACGAACTCGCGCCCCACGGCGCAACAGCGGTAGCGGTCACGCCCGGATGGCTGCGCTCCGAAATGATGCTGCAAAATTTCGGCGTCACTGAAACGAATTGGCGCGAGGCGCTGACGGAGCGGGGAGGCGGCAAGCACCAGGCGCCGCCGGATTTCGCGCTGTCGGAATCACCGCGCTATGTCGGCCGCGCCGTGGCGGCGCTGGCTGGCGATGGCGATCGCGCGAGGTGGAATCAGAAGTCAGTCAGCTCCGGCGAGCTCGCACGCCACTACGGCTTTACGGATATTGACGGCTCGCGGCCCGACATCTGGCGCTACACCGCCGAGGTGCGGGAAGGCGGCAAGGTGGCGGACCTCAGCGACTACCGTTAGGGTTGCATGCCATCGAGTACGAATGAAAGCAGCCTGATGTCCGTTCACAACAACTCCAGTCATCCCCTCGATCATCCGATCTGGACCGCACTGACGACCACGCAGCAGTCGTTGGCCGAAGGCGACGCCCGCGCGCGGCGTTATCCAACGGCCATCACGCCATTCGCCGACATGCCGGATCTGTCAGCCGAAAACTTCGCCGCGCTCGCGGCCATGATGTCGTCCACCGACATCGCCGTGCTGTTCACGCCGGAAGCCGTGAAACCGCCCGCAGAATTCAAGGTCGTGCTGGCTGATACCGGCGAGCAGATGATCGGGACGATCCTTGAAACGCCGGCCAACGGCGTCGACATCGTCACCCTCGGCGTCGACGACGTTCCGGCGATGATCGAGCTGACCGCGCTCACCAAGCCGGGCCCGTTCAGCACCCGGACCCATGAGCTCGGCACCTTCCTCGGCATCCGCGTCGACGGGCAACTCGTGGCGATGATCGGCGAGCGGATGAAGCCCGCGCAATATACCGAGATCACCGCTGTCTGCGTGCATCCCTCCCACCGCGGCCGCGGCTATGGGCAGATGCTGCTATCCGCCATCTCGCGCCAGATCGTGGAGCGTGGCGAAATTCCCTTCCTGCACGTGTTCACCCACAATCACTCCGCCATCGCGCTCTACCGGCGGCAGGGGATGGAAATCCGCCGCCGCCTGCACGTGACGGTGTTGAAGAAAGAGGATCGATAGTCCGGCGATGAAGGCCTCGACCGCTGCCATCCTTACGCGTTGCGCGTGCCGTTCGGGCCGCGATCGGGACCCGGATCCTGGCCGGCGGCAGCCAGCGTCAGCCTGCCAATATAGTGCGCCCATCCCTTGGCGTGGCTTGCCTGATGCGTCGCGCTGGGAAGGCCGCTATGGGTCATGCGCAGCAACGTGCCACCATCGTGCTCGATCAGGTCGATCTCGATCAGGCCTGATCCCGGCGGGACCTCATCATTGCCTTCCCAGCCAAAGCTGTAGGCGAGGCGATGTACCGGCACGACCTCGCGGAACGTGCCGCGCGCAGTGGCGCTGCCCACGCCCTTCAGGAGATACAGCCCACCGGGATGCATCTCCGTCACGGCCTCGCTACCCATCCATTGCACGATCTTCTCGGGGTCGGTCAGGAAGGCGAACACGCTGGCGCGCGGCGCGGCGATCTGGGTCTCGCGCTGGACCACAAACGACTCTGGCATCGAAAACCTCGCTGCTCATTGGCATGACGGATCGTGCAACCCGCACGAGAACATATGCCGGCGCGGGGATTTACCAAGTGCCGATGATGACGATCGATTGTTCTTGCCGGATGATCGGCCAATGCAGCTGAGCTCGACGCTGACATGGCTGGTCGATGCCGCCAGCGCTTCGCCGGGTGCCGAGCGGTTCCTCAGCGAGCTCGGCACGCGCCTGATCGCGGACGGCGTGCCGCTTGCCGGCGGGGCGCTGACGCTTGCCGTGCCGCATCCGATCATCGCGCGCCGTACATGGCTGTGGCGGGCCGCGAACGGAGAGGTGATCGAGGCGGTGGGATTTGCGCCGGCGGGATTGGGAGGGGCAGGGCGTTCATCCGGCGATGCGGGGCGGAGCTGGTTGGCGGGGCTCGCGGGCGGTGCGGTGCATGAAGACAGCGTCGGCGCGGGAGAAGGCGGACCGCTGCTCGGCTGGATCGGACCGCGCCGTTTCACGGAAGCGGAAGCCAATCGATTGCGCGAGGCCGCCCGCTTTGCCGCAGCGCCACTCGCCGCCCTCTCGGCGCGCGCAACGCTGTCGGTCGCGCTCGAGGCTTATCTCGGCCGGCGCAGCGCTGCGCGCGTGCTCGCGGGCCCGCTGCGGCGCGAAGTCGGCGAAACCATTCGGGCGGTGTTGCTCTTTGCCGACCTGCGCAGCTTCACCGCGCTGTCCGAGGCGGAGCCTGCAACTTCCGTCATCGAAGCGCTGGGCTCCTGGTTCGACTGCATCGCCGGCTCGGTTCACGCCTTCGGCGGCGAGGTGCTGAAATTCATCGGCGACGGCGTGCTCGCGATCTTCCCTGTCGGCGAGAGACCGCGCGACGCCTGCGACGCGGCCGTACGCGCCGTCGCTTCCGCCAAGGCCGGCATGGCGCATCTCGACGTCGAGCGGAAAGGGCAAGGGCTGCCCTCGCTGTCGTTCGGCGTCGCGCTGCATCTTGGTGAAATTCTGTGGGGTAATGTCGGTGCGGCTGACCGGTTGGATTTCACCGCGATCGGGCCCGCGGTGAATCTGGTCAGCCGACTCGAAGGGCTTTGCCGCCCGCTCGGCCGGACAGTTCTGATCTCAAGTGCGGTTGCGGCCGAAACCACGGCGACCCTGGTTCCGCTGGGAACACATGTGCTGCGCGGCATTGAAGCGCCCTGCGTCGTTTACACCGTGCCGGATAGCTAAAACCGGATCACGAAAACGTTAAACCGAACGGTTGACTGTTTGTCTCGCGCAGCTATATTAAACCGTATGGTTGAACAAAATCTCGACGCCGTTTTTCATGCCCTCGCGGATCCCACGCGGCGGGCGATGCTTGGACAATTGGCCGAACGCGAACGCACGATCGGGGAACTGGCGACGCCGTTCCACATGAGCTTCGCCGGCGCCTCGAAACATGTGCGGGTGCTGGAGAATGCCGGCCTCGTGAAACGCACGATCCGCGGCCGTACCCATCTGTGCCGGCTCGAAGCGGCCCGGCTCGCGGAAGCCGATGCGTGGCTCAGGCGTTATGAGCGTTTCTGGAGCGACAATCTCGACCGATTGGAAGCGCTGTTGCGGGCAGAAGACGGGGCGAAGGCCAGGAAGTGAAGGAGTGGACACCGATGAATTCAACGAGAAAGCCTGAAGCCTATGGCGAATTGCCCGAGCCCAGGACGCTGAAAATCCAGCGGCTCTTGCCCGGGCCGATCGAGCGCATCTGGGCCTATCTCACCGACAGCGAACTGCGCCGCAAATGGCTGGCCGCAGGCGATATGGATGCGAAGGTCGGCGCGCCCCTCGAACTCGTCTGGCGCAACGACGAGTTGACGGACCCGCCCGGCGAGCGCCCGGCCGGCTTCGGCGGCGGCGAGCATCGAATGCAGAGCCGGATTACCGAATTCGATCCGCCGCGAAAATTGTCGATCACCTGGAACAGCACCGGTGATGTCACGTTCGAACTGGAGCCGAAAGGCAAGGGCGTGCTGCTCACGATCGTCCATCGGCGCTTCCCCGACCGCGCCACGCTGCTCAAGCACATGGCCGGCTGGCACATGCATCTCGATGTCCTGGTCGCCCGTGCAAGCGGTGAAGAGCCGGCGCCGTTCTGGGATGGTTGGAGCGGCCTCATGAAGGAATACGACGCCCGTCTGCCGGCCTGATGCCGCAAATCGCACCACTCAAGCAACGAGCATCACAACAAACAGGAGGTTAGCCATGCAGATTCACACCGTTTCGGCGCAGGAATGGGAAGCGGCACGCCAGCAATTGCTCGCGAAGGAAAAAGAAGTGACCCACGCCCGTGACGCGCTCGCCGCCGAGCGAAGGCGGATGCCGTGGCTCGCGGTGGAGAAGGAATACAAGTTCGAGGGCCCCAACGGTGAGGCGAGCTTGCGTGACTTGTTCGAAGGCCGCCATCAACTGATCGTCTACCGGGCGTTCTACGAACCCGGTGTGTTCGGCTGGCCCGAACATGCCTGCCGCGGATGCTCGATGGTGGCCGACCAGGTCGCGCATGTCGCCCATCTCAACGCCCGCGACACCACGCTCGTGTTCGCCTCGCGCGCGCCGCAGGCGGATATCGCGCGGCTGAAGAAGCGAATGGGATGGGAGATGATTCCCTGGGTTACCGTCACCGACAGCTTCGATGCCGACTTCGGCGTGGACGAGTGGCACGGCACCAACGTGTTCTTCCGCAACGGCGACAAGATCTACCGCACCTACTTCATCAACAACCGCGGCGACGAGCAGATGGGAGGCACCTGGAACTACCTCGACATCACGCCGCTCGGTCGCCAGGAGGTGTGGGAGGATTCGCCGGAAGGTTATCCTCAGACTCCGACCTACAAATGGTGGAATTGGCACGACAGCTACGTTGAGGGCGCTGCGCCCGACAAGAGGTGGGTCGAGGTGTCGGATGCCGGAGAGGCCGCGTTCCGGAAGCAGAGCGCGAGTACAAAGACATGAGCCAATCCTGCTCCGGCGGGTCCGGCGGCGGCGCGCCCCGCCGGAACGAGGCTGCGCGGCAGGCGGCCAATGCGCTCTATCTCTCGGCCGCGCCGACCTTCGCGGCAATGGCGCTACTGACGGGCGTGCTGGGCGGCGGATCACCGGATGCGTTGTGTTCGACCGCGAGTGCATCACCTCTCGGTGGAATGGTCCCGATGTATTTGCTGATGAGTGCCTTCCATCTGGCGCCGTGGCTGAAGCTTATGTCCAGCCGCACGCGGATGTCGCAGAACGGCG
Source organism: Bradyrhizobium sp. WYCCWR15520 (assembly GCF_056174665.1). Taxonomy (NCBI): domain Bacteria; kingdom Pseudomonadati; phylum Pseudomonadota; class Alphaproteobacteria; order Hyphomicrobiales; family Nitrobacteraceae; genus Bradyrhizobium; species Bradyrhizobium sp. WYCCWR15520. The sequence continues at coordinate 158,789 of NZ_JBWBWM010000013.1, read as the reverse complement.
TAAGCCGGGCATGAGACGCGCCGCGGCGCATTGGAAGGGATCGTGGTCCACCCGTGTTGTTTTATCGAAGGAGAAAGAACTTGAGCGACGCCTATACCGGCGGATGCGCCTGCGGTGCGATCCGATATGAAATCTCTGCCGAGCCGATTGAGATGAACGACTGCCAGTGTCGCCAATGCCAGCGCAAGAGCGGCACCGGCCATGGCTCCTATTTGACATTCCCACGACCAGCCGTGAAGGCCGACGGCGAGGCAAAACATTGGGACGTGGTCGGTGACGGCGGAACGGTCAAGTCCCGCGCCTTCTGCCCGACATGCGGCTCACCGGTCTATCTGACATTCCCCGGCATTCCCGAGATCTTCATCGTCCACGCAGGAAGCCTCGACGATCCCAGCCGATACAAGCCGCAAAAAGTGCTCTGGACTGCCGCCGGCCATCGATGGGACCATCTCGATCCGGCCGCCACGAAATTCGACAAGATGCCGCCGGGGTAACACGCGATGAGCGCAAAGATTTAAACATGGATGGACTTGTGGTTCGGCTGCGCGACGCCAATCTTAGCGGACAGTATCTGTTACCAACGAACGCGTGATGCCGGAAGTCAGGTTAATTCAATCCATCGAGCGCGCGGCCGCGATCCTCGAAATCATCGCCCAGGAAGGCGGCGCCGCGCGGCTGCAGCTTATTGCCGAGCAGGCGAAGCTCGGCAAGACGACCGCGCACAATCTCCTGAAAACGCTGGACGAGCTTGGTTACGTGCACCGCCGCGTCGGCGATGCGCGCTATTATCTCGGCGGCCGCATTCTGAATCTGGCGCGGATTGCGGGAGACGATGGCGCGCTTCGCAGCCGCCTGCGCCCGGCGCTTGAAGCCATCGCAAGGCGTACAGGTGAGATGGCCTATCTGGCGGTTCCGAGCGGTGACGAAGTCTATTATCTCGATGCGATTGAATCGTCTCACGCATTGAAGGCCGGTGCATGTCCCATCGGTGTGCGCGAGCGGCTGGAGGGATCGGCGGTAGGCCTTGTGTTCCTTGCCTTCATGCCCGGGCTCGGCAAGCGCGTGCTCGCCAGCCGTACCGACGCGCTCGGTCCGCAGATTTTATCCGAGATCAAGGCGGTGGCGACGCGCGGCTTCGCGCTCGATCTCGAGAATTACCGGCGCGGTCTCCATTGCGTTGCCATTCCCTGGCGTGAGGGTGGCGAGGTTCGGGCGAGCGTCGGGCTAAGCGGGCCGGCCGAACGCCTGTCACCGCAGGCGTTGACGGACATGGCTTGGACGATGATGAAGGAAGTCGAGCGTGCCTGAGTTCAGCATTGCTGAACATTTGGCGTTTTCAGATTTCGATCGTTCGCATTTGTAGAATTTGCCCACCATGTTGGGGCCAGCGCGCCGCGCCGTGCGTTTTCGCGAGGCCTCAACAGGAGCAACGTCTTGAGCAAAGTTCTAATCGTCCATGCCCATCCGGAACCGAAATCACTCACCACCGCTCTAATGAATCTGGCGGTCGAAACGCTCACCGGGCAGGGCCACGCGGTGCAAGTCTCCGATCTCTATGCTGCCAACTGGAAGGCGGTCGCCGATCGCGGAGATTTTTTCGAGCAGGCGCAACCCGACCGCCTCAGCTATGTCGCGGAGTCGCGTCATGCCTTCGCTACCGGCACTCAAACTCCGGATGTCGAGGCGGAGCAGCAGAAGCTCCTGTGGGCCGACGCGGTTCTCCTGAGTTTTCCGATGTGGTGGTTCGGCATGCCGGCCATCCTGAAGGGTTGGGTCGACCGCGTCTTCGCCTACGGCTTTGCGTATGGCGTCGGTGCCCATGGCGGCGAAAGATGGGGCGATCGGTACGGGGAAGGTACTCTAAGCGGGCGTCGAGTGACGATCGGCGGCCGCGCGCCGCACTATGGCGAGCGCGGAGTGAATGGGCGGCTCGACGACCTGCTGTGGCCGATACAGCATGGCATGCTCTTCTATCCGGGCATGGAGATCATGCCGCCCTTCGCCGTCTATCAGAGCGACAGGCTGACCGACGCCGAGTGGCCCGCCATCGCCGAGGCCTACAAGCGCCGTATCGTGGGCCTCTTCAGCGACCGGCCAATCGCATACCGCACCCAGAATGGCGGACATTATGACGGTCAGCAGGTTTTGAAGCCCGGTCTGGGCGCCGGCGCGAGCGGCACGCGCATCCACCTGGTTCAGCCGGGCGACCCAACGGAGATTCTTGATAACGCCAACCCTGCGGCGCGAGAAATGGAGACTGGTTCGATCCCATGAGGAAAGCTCGCTGATGGATCGGCTCGGCGCAGGCGGCCTTTCGGTCAGCGATTTATCGCAACGCCCTCGTCAGACAGGGGTAATCCGTTCGAAAAGATGCTGATAGCGAAGCACCAGGTCGCGCCTATCCAATTCGAGCTCCGCCTCAAAACCTGCCGAGACCCCGAGATCTACGTAACGTACCCGATCTGGACCGAGACGGTCGTATCGCTGACGGGAGCGCTGGATCGTCATGGCTGCGCCATCCACGAAGCAGGTATCGAGTGTGCGGCTCTGTCCGGCGCCGGCAGGTGTCCGGCGGATAGGGAAAGTGTTGCAGAAGGGGGTGACCGAAAGGTCGGGCTCCTCCGCGCCGTCGAGGTCGGGACGATGTTGGCCGTTAACGCGCCACCCGCTATCCGTCCGCTCAAGGGTGAGGTGAGCGTGCCCGACCGGGCCCCATCGCTCCACGTCCAACGATTGAGCCCGCCAGTCAGGCGTCAGTCTCCAGCGGTGGTCGAGGCGAAAGCCGCCGTCCTCCGCGCAGATTACGGTCGATTCCGCCAACACGGCATCAGCGGAAACGTGGAGCGCCAGCCGCTCCAGGCCGGTGACGTCCGTTCGGCGCCAGAATAGAATCTCGGATCCGTCTTGCACGATTGATCCTCGGATTGCACCCACACCGAGAACGGTTTTAGGCGATATCGGTTCCTGCAACGCACCGGTCGGTGCGGGTTGCATTCGGGCTAATCTTACTCCGTCTGTGCTCGCGTGAATCGTGAACGGCTGATATGTCTGTCACTTGAACGGAAACAGTATGGGAAAAGCTATGGCACGTGTGCGCTGTATCACCGAAATGGGCATGGGTGTCGACGTTCACGGTCGCGATGCCACCAAGGCCGCCAAGCGCGCTGTCTCGGACGCCATTCGCCACTCCAGTTTGGGCTTCTTCCGAATGCTGGGGAAGACCGCCAACGACATGTTCGTCGACGTCATGATCGCCGTGCCGGATCCGAGCGGAGTGGATACTGCGGCGGTCGCCAAGGAGTTGCCGTATGGCACCGTGAAAGTAACGGCGGTGAATGGTGGGCTGGAAATTCCGGCCGAGAGTGGCAGTGACTCCATCCTGATTGCGAATGCCGCCGTGATCGTCAGTTTTGACGACGGCAAGACTGCCTAACCTCGTTCAGTGCCAATCAGGCCGGACGCCGACGTCCGCGCATTCAATGAGAAGACCTGGAGCACGTCATGACAACGCAAGACAGCAGCACCTATTGGAAGAGAGGGCGGGTTGAGTTGCGCGCCGCCGGATTCGATCCGGATCGTGCAGCGCAGACCAATGCAGTGGTAACGATCGCCAGCGCCTGGACCAACGCCCATCGCTGCAACAACCGCGTTCGCACTATCGCCGATCTCCTGGTGGAAATCCTCGCCGAGCGCGGCGGGCAGGGGCTGGTCGTCGGTGCGCCGGCGGTATCTGATGCCTTGACCCAGGGCACGCCGACGGCGGGTTATAGTCTCGCTTCGCGCGACGTCGTCGCCGATTGCTTCGAGATCGGCCATTACGCTCATCACGGCGATGCCATGATCGTGATTTCCGGCTGCGACAAAACAGGAGCCGCCGCGCTGATGCCGCTGGCGCGCACCAATGCCTTCGGGCTTGTGCTCTATCCCGGCACCAGCACGCCCGGCCGCGTGTCGTTCGGGGCGTGGGCAAGCAAGGGCAACAATCTGACAATCATGGATTACGCCGAGGCGCGCGCCGCCAACGAGTCGGGCCGCCTGTCAGGCGAAGAGCTTTTGGAAGTCGAGCGCAACGTGATGCCCGGCAGCGGCACTTGCGGCGCGATGTTCACGGCCAACACCATGAGCACGATCGCGGAATCGATCGGCATGATGCTGCCGCGCGGCGCCTCTCATCCCGCCGATTACAACGCGGGCAGTGACATTCACGCCGACGTCCGCGCCCAGGCGCGCGCTTCGGTCGATGCGCTGTACCGGCTGATGGCGGCCGGCATCCGGCCGCGCGACATCATGACCGAGCGCGCGTTCGAAAATGCCATCACGACCATCTATGCGATGGGCGGTTCGACCAACATGTATCTTCATCTGCTGGCGGTCGCGCGCGAGGCCCAAGTGCCGATCACGATCGAACGCATCCAGGCGGTCGGTGAGCGCGTCCCGCTATTGGCCAACCTTCAACCGCACGGTCCCTTTGCGATGGGAAGCCTGCATGCGATTGGCGGCGTGCCCGTGGTCATGAAGGAATTGCTGCGCGCCGGCTTCCTGCATGGCGATGTCATGACGGCGACCGGCAAGACGCTGGTGGAAAATCTCGCGGATGTTCCGACGCTGGAGCAGATGCCGCCGCAAGGGATCGTTTCCCCGGTGTCGAAACCGCTCGCGCCGGCCAACAATCACATCAGCGTCCTCAAGGGCAATCTGGCGCCGGAGAGCTGTCTGCTGAAGCTCTCGGGCAAGACCCTCGAGAAGGGGCAGTTTCGCGGCACCGCGCGCGTATTCGAGTCCGAAGCCGATACGATGGCCGCGATCCGCGCCGGTGAGATCGTCTCGGGCAATGTCATCGTGGTGCGCAATGTCGGCCCGGTCGGCGGGCCCGGCATGCCCGAGATGGTGATGCTGACGATCCAGTTGCAGGGGCGGGGCCTCGGCGAGGACGTTGCACTGATTACCGATGGCCGTTTTTCCGGCGTCTCGCATGGCATCCTGATCGGTCACATCTCGCCGGAGGCCGCGCGCGGCGGCCCGATCGCGGCGGTGCGCGACGGCGACACCATCGTGATTGATCCCGGCGCCCGGACCCTTACTCTCGAGGTGCCGGCGGAAGAGATCGTGCGCCGCATGGCCGACTGGCGCGCGCCGGCATCGGTGGCGCAGGTGCGGCCCGGCTCGGTGCACGACAAATACATCCGCCTGGTGTCATCGGCGCATTACGGGTGTGTATTGTAAGATCACAGGAATTTGGCAAAGGTCAGTTGTATTCTTGCCTTGCTACAATCTTATGTTCATGATCTGTTCTAATTTATCATGGACAAGTTTGCAAGCTGTGGTAGTGGCCGGCTATTCCTCGCGACACTTCCGGACGCAGCCACGGCGGAGCGAATTCACCGGCTGGCCAGCGTGCTGAAGCGCGCTCATCGCTTTGACGGCAAGCTCATCGCATCAGACCGGCTGCACGTCTCGCTGTTCTCTCTCACCGGTTTGCCGGATCGCCAGATTTGCGCGGCGTGCGAGGCGGCGACCGATTTTCGGACGGAGCCGTTTGAGGTGTCGTTCGATCGGACGGCGAGCTTCCGGGGCGGGCCAGGCAATCGTCCCTTTGTGCTGGTCGGCGAGAAGGGACTACGCCGGCTGCAGTCATTTCGGCAGATGCTCGCTGCTGCGCTGACGCGAAGTGGTTTGAGACGGCTGGCCAACACGAACTTCACGCCGCATGTCACGCTGTTGTATGACGCGCGAAGCGTGGACGAGTACCCGGTCGAGCCGGTCGCCTGGACCGTCGCCGAGTTTGTGCTCGTCCATAGTATGAAGGGCCATCACCACCTCGAACGGTGGTGCTTGCGGGCATAACAGCCACCGGCTGCGAAGTGCGGCGGGAAGCTTCGCCCACCGCTAATTCTATGTGGCAAGCCGCTCGGTCATCTCTTCAATCGAGTTGAACAGATGCGTCGGTCCCGCGGCTTGCAGCGCAAAAGGGAGGGCATAGCCCCAGGCCACCGCGCCCGAATCCATCTCGGCGGCTTTCGCGGCCTCGATATCGCGGATTTCATCGCCGATGCAGATTGTCTCCGATGGCTTGACCCCAAGTTGCCGGGCGACGCGCCGGAATTTCCGGTGCTTGCCGAATATCGCGGCGCCGCAGTCGAAGCGGGTGACGAGAGTGGTGACGGGACCAAGCACTTGCCGGACAGAGGCCTCGCTGTCCGAGCTGACGATCGCGATCTGGATGCCGATGCGCTGAAGCTCGGCCAGCGTTTCCGGAATGCCTGAAAACAGCGAAGTTTCACCCGCCGCGGCGAGCTTGCGTTTTCGCATGTCGTTGACGATGGCCGGAAGCTGCCACGTGGATACGCCAAGCCGCGCCATGATTTCCCGCGCGGACAGCCCGCGCAAATCTTCTAGCTCCTCCGCCGTGACCGGTTTGAGATCGAAACGTGCGATCACGTCATGAAAGGAAGCGCGAAACCAGTGAAGCGTGTCGGCGAGCGTGCCGTCAAAGTCGAAGATGGCGAGGCGATAGCGTGTCATGGGAGATCGGCTTTCGGCGGGTTATTTGTCGTCGCCGCCGAAATAGGCTGGCTTGCCGGTGGTCCAGGTTTCGCCCCAGAGCTGGCCGCCGCCATCGACGGTCAGCGTTTCGCCGGTGACGAATTTGGCCGAAGGGCCGGCGAGGAAGGCGGTGGCTTCGGCGACTTCCCAGGGCGAGCCGACTCGCATCATCGGGTTCGAGCGCGGGTAGGCTGCGCGTGCCTCCGGCGTATAAACGCTCCAGCCCTCGGTCTCGATCGCGCCGGGCGCCACGCAGTTGACGCGGATGTTCAGCGGCGCCCATTCGACCGCGACGGCGCGCGACAGCCCGATCACGCCGCTCCGCGCCGCAATCGTGTGGGCGATGCCGTAGAGGCCGTGCGTCGTCACCACCACGATGTTGACGATGCTGCCGGGATGCTTGTGGTCGCGCCAGCGCTGCGCGGCGGCCTGCATCATGTACCAGGTGCCGTTCAGATTGGTGTTGATGACGGCATTCCAGCCCTTCACGGAAAAATCGATCGCAGCCTGCGGAAATTGTCCGCCGGCGCTGTTCACGAGGGCGTCGACGCGGCCTTGCGCAGCCCAGATCGCATCGAACAGGAGATTGACCGCATCGGGCTCCCTGATGTCCGCGACATGCGCTGACGCCTTGAGGCCACGCTCCGCCAACTGGGCCACGAGCGCATCCAGCTTGCCGCCGTCGCGCCCGACTACGGCGACATGCGCGCCCAATCGCGCGAATAACCATGCGATGGCGCGTCCTATGCCGCCGGCGCCGCCCGAGACGACGACGACCTGATCCATCAGCGCATCACTTGCGAAGACCGTCGGATGAACCGCAAGCTCCGCGTCGGTGAGGCCGAGCTTTGATGGTGATGGATGGTCAGTCATGGATCGGAGCAGGTCTTGTTATATGCGACATCAGCCGTACATTAGCCTGACAGCAGAAACCAAGCAAAAGAACGAGTTTAATGCCCGATCTCTCCGCTTTCCCAATCACCAAGCGCTGGCCCGCCAAACACCCCGACCGTCTTCAGCTCTACTCGTTACCGACGCCGAACGGCGTCAAGGTCTCGATCATGCTCGAAGAGATCGGCTTGCCCTATGAGGTGCATCTGGTCGATTTCGGCAAGGATGACCAGAAGACGCCGGAATTCCTGTCGCTGAATCCGAACGGCAAGATCCCGGCGATCCTCGATCCCGATGGGCCCGGCGGCAAGCCGCTGGCGCTGTTCGAGTCCGGGGCGATCCTGCAATATCTTGCGGACAAGACCGGCAAGCTTCTGCCTGGTGATCCGGCGCGGCGATACCAGGCCATTCAGTGGCTGCACTTCCAGATGGGCGGCATCGGGCCGATGTTCGGCCAGGTTGGCTTCTTCCACAAATTCGCCGGCAAGGAATATGAGGACAAGCGGCCGCTCGAACGCTACGTCGCCGAATCCAAACGTCTGCTCGATGTGGTGGAGACGCGCCTTGCCGGGCGGCAATGGATCATGGACGACGAATACACCATCGCCGACATTTCCATGCTCGGCTGGGTGCGCAACCTGATCGGCTTCTATGGTGCGCGCGATCTCGTCGCGTTCGATACGCTGAAGCAGGTGCCGGCATGGCTGGAGCGCGGGCTGGCCCGGCCGGCGGTGCAGCGCGGGCTCGAGATACCCAAGCGGCCTACTTGAGCAATTCGTAAACGACGGGGTTATCAGCGCAGGCGCCGAAGCCGCATTCCAGCAGTGTCGTTACCACGTTCGCTGCCGCCAGCGCGATCACGAGCCACACTGCGATCTAGGCGAACGCGCCGCCGGTGGGCGGCAGTACGGCGCCGTCGTCCTTGAACTGCCGGTCGAACAGCATGACGACGGCAATCAGGATGATCGCTGCAATGAAGCCGATCAGCGCCCAGGTGTAATAATGATAGCCCAGCAACGCCGAGCCATAGCCGGCGTCGCCGGGCAGGATGTGCAGCAGCACCTGCCGGGTCGACGCGACGGCGCCCGCGACCGCCGCCAGCAGCGACATCGCATAATGGCTGGGGCGCGGGCCGAAGCGGATATTGAGGATCGGGCCGACGGCGAGCGCCGCGAACAGGATTCGCTGCAGCAGGCAGAGCGGGCAGGGAAGCTCATTCAGGATGAACTGCGCCGCATAGGCCGCCGCCAGCACCAGCGCGACCGCGTAGAGGCCGAGTGCGTTCAGCGTGATGGCGCGGGTCTGGGTCATGCGTCCCTCAGAACGACAGTTTCAGCGTATCAGTCGCGTGGTGCAGATAGGTCGCGGCGCATGCGATCATGACCGCCCCAAACAGGCCGAGCGCCAAGGGACGCGACCCGCGCCAGGCGACCAGCATCACGATGGCCACAGCCAAAAATAAAAGGGTGAATTCCATTGGCGGACCCGGGTACGAGTGACGCCACAATCTATGATAGATTCGTCGGCGGGTTTGTAAAAAATCGATCTGCTTGGGACGAAATCGCCGCGGCGCTGGCGGCGACGCTTTCAGTCGTGCCCGACATACCAATCGAGTCGATCGCCATCTTGGTCGGGATAGACAAGTTCATGAGCGAGTGCCGGGCGCTGACCAACCTCATCGGCAATGGCGTCGCTGCGTCGTCATCAGCCGCTCGGAGGGCGAACTGGACAAAGACAAGCTGCACGAGACAATGGCTCATCCGATCGAACTGGGAGAGGCGCTCGAGCGGGGCGCATCCACGAGATAACGAATCACTGGATCAACTTTGGCGGGGCTGGAATGACAAAACCCATCACCATCTACGGCATCAAGAACTGCGATACCATGAAGAAGGCGCGCGCCTGGCTGGACGATCACGGCGTGGCTTACGACTTTCACGACTACAAGCTTGCCGGCATCGCCAAGGACACGCTCAAGCAATGGTCCGACGACATCGGCTGGGAAACGCTGCTCAACCGCGCCGGCACGACGTTCAAGAAGCTGCCGGAGAGCGACAAGGAAGGCCTGAACGAGCGCAAGGCGCTGGCGCTGATGCTGGCGCAACCTTCGATGATCAAGCGCCCGGTGCTCGATCTCGGCGGCAAATTGCTGGTCGGGTTCAAGCCGGATATCTACGCCAAGGAAGTGGCGGCGAAGTCGCGCGGACGGAAGGTCTAATCGAATTCGAGCACATCGCCGGACGGAATGCGGCCGGGGGCACGGTGGAACAGATCGCGGTCGATGATGGTGCGCAGCGTCGGCACCGGCAGCTTGTCATTGCCCCGAATGAGGTTCTTGATCTCGAAGCCGCCGTCTTCGCTGATGGTCTTCAGCGAAGCGATGATATGGCTGACGCTATCCTTGTCGGCGAATGGCAGTAGCAGCCGCTCATAGGCGACGAGACGCCCGTAGATATCGTTCATGTCGGCGATGGTGTAGGCGGGAAGGCGGCGGGCGATGCACTCATAATAAACCGGCATCACCATCGGAGCGAGCCTTGCGCCGAGATACTCGTCGAGATAGCGCCCCTTGCCGGTGTTTCCATATGCCGTCGACATCCGGGTGCCGTCGCTCTGGATGGTCAGGCGCGGCGGCCGTGACTGGGCATCGACGGTATAGAACACCAAGTCCGGAAATTCGTCCTCGATGCGCGCCGGCTGGTATTCGGACATGCGCGGGATCGACTGGTTGCGGGCGTATAGTCGCAGCCAGGTGTTGAGCAGGTCGCGCTGTTTGATCGATTTGACGACGGACGGTTGGGCGCTCTCAAATTCCAAGGCGGCAATTCCTTGCTGTCTAAATCGCGTGATGATGCGATTGCGGCGGAAATATTCTGGGAAAGCGGCTGATTGCAGCAGAACACCGTTAATGATGGCTTGCCGGGACGAAGATCACGGCTGAACGCTGGCGGTGCGCGGGCCCGAGCTCGGCGGCCGGCGCATTCGACTTATGGCGCATCCGGAACCAGGTCCCCGGCTTTTCCCCGTGACAGCTTTCCACCTTGCCTAATCCATCGCGTTGACGGCATATTCCGGCCCGGAGGCGGCGGGCTCGGTACGGATTCCTAGGACGTCCAGGAGAGCCCGCCCGAACAGGGAAAAAATGGCCGCGCGCGAACGGCTTCGCGGAGACGGCTTACGGGGGAATTTGTTTGGCTGATGAGTTTATTCTCGAAACCCACGGATTGACCAAGGAATTCGCGGGTTTCTTCGCCGTTCGCGATGTCGCCCTCAAGGTGCGCCGCGGCAGCATTCATGCGCTGATCGGGCCGAATGGCGCCGGCAAGACGACGTGCTTCAACCTGCTGACCAAGTTCTTGAGGCCGTCGGCAGGCCAGATCCTGTACAAGGGACAGGACATCACCGCGATGGCGCCGGCCGACGTGGCCCGCCTCGGGCTGGTGCGTTCGTTCCAGATTTCGGCGGTGTTCCCGCACCTGACCGCGCTGGAGAACGTCCGCGTCGCGCTCCAGCGCCAGCATGGATCTTCGTTCGATTTCTGGCGCTCCAAGAGCGTGCTCGATCGCTTCAACGGCCGGGCCATCGAACTCCTGAATGACGTCGGCTTGAGCGAGTTCGCCAATACGCCGGCGGTCGAGATGCCCTATGGACGCAAGCGTGCGCTGGAGATCGCAACGACGCTGGCGCTCGACCCGGAAATGATGCTGCTCGACGAGCCGATGGCCGGCATGGGCCATGAAGACATCGACAAGATCGCGGCGCTGATCAAGCGCATCTCGGCAAAGCACACCATCCTGATGGTCGAACATAATCTCTCCGTGGTGGCCAACTTGTCCGACATCATCACGGTGCTGACGCGCGGCCAGGTGCTGGCGCAAGGCAATTACGCCGAGCTCTCAAAGGACGAGCGGGTCAAGGAAGCTTATCTGGGAGCCGGTCATGCCTGAGTTGAAAATGGCGGAAGCTGCCGCCAAACCGGCCGGCGCCGAGGTGCTTTCCGTTTCCGACCTGCAGGCCTGGTACGGCGAATCCCACATCCTTCACGGGATCAACTTCAATGTGAAGGCCGGCGAGGTGGTCACGCTGCTCGGCCGCAACGGCGCCGGCAAGACCACGACGCTGAAGTCGGTCATGGGAATTATCGGCAAGCGCACCGGTTCGATCCGTTTCAACGGTCAGGACATCACGCGCGCCTCGTCCGACAGGATCGCACGCCAGGGCATCGCGTTCTGCCCCGAGGAGCGGGGCATTTTCGCAAGCCTCGACGTGCGCGAGAATCTGCTGCTGCCGCCCGTCGTGCGCAGCGGGGGACTGTCGCTCGACCAGATCTTCGAATTGTTTCCGAACCTGAAGGAGCGCCTCAACAGCCAGGGCACCAAGCTCTCGGGCGGCGAGCAGCAGATGCTGGCGATCGCCAGAATCCTGCGCACCGGAGCTCGCTTCCTGATGCTGGACGAGCCGACCGAAGGCCTGGCGCCGGTCATCATCCAGCAGATCGGCCACACCATCGCGCGGCTGAAGTCGGAAGGCTTTACCATCCTGCTGGTCGAGCAGAATTTCCGCTTCGCCTCCACGGTGGCTGACCGATACTACATCGTCGAACACGGCAAGGTCATCGACGGTTTTGCGAACTCGGAGCTGTCAGCCAATATGGACAAGCTCCACACCTATCTCGGCGTTTAATCGGTAATTTGGCTGCACTCTGGATTAATGGAGATACTATGAAACATCGGATTTCAGCTCTCTTCCTCGGCACCGCGCTTGCGCTTGCCGCAGGCAGTGGCGCCCTGGCGCAGGACAAGACCGTCAAGGTCGGCGTCCTGACCGACAATTCCGGCCTTTACTCCGACCTCGGCGGCGCGGGCTCGACTCTCGCCGCCCAGATGGCGATGGAGGATTCCGGCCTCGCGGCCAAGGGCTGGAAGATCGACATCGTCTCCGCCGACCACCAGAACAAGCCCGACATCGCCACAACCATCGCGCGTCAATGGATCGACGTCGAGAAGGTCGATATCTTCGTGGACGTGCTGAACTCCGGCGTTGCGCTGGCAGTCAACAATCTGGTGAAGGAAAAGAACGCGGTCATGATCAATACCGGCGCGGCGACGTCGGACCTGACCAATGCCCAGTGCTCGCCGAACACGATTCACTGGGTCTACGATACCTACATGCTCGCCAACTCTACCGGCCAGGCGCTGGTTAAGGCCGGCGGCGACACCTGGTACTTCCTGACCGCCGACTACGCGTTCGGTCATGCGCTTGAGCGCGACACAACAGCGGTCGTGGTGAAGTCGGGCGGCAAGGTTATCGGCACCGTCAAGCATCCGCTGAATTCGTCGGACTTCTCCTCGTTCCTGCTGCAGGCGCAGGCCTCCAAGGCCAAGATCATCGGCATGGCGAACGCCGGCGGCGACACCACCAACACCATCAAGCAGGCCGCGGAGTTCGGCATCGTCGCGGGCGGCCAGAAGCTCGCGGGATTGCTGCTGTTCATCAATGACGTTCACTCCCTCGGTCTCAAGGTTGCGCAGGGCCTGAACTTCACGGAAACATTCTACTGGGATCTGAACGATGGCACTCGCGCGTTTTCGAAGCGCTTCTCCGAGCGCATGAAGAACAAGGCGATGCCGTCCATGGTGCAGGCCGGCGTTTATTCGGGTCTGATCCACTATTTCAAGACGATCGACGCGATGGGCGGCAACCCGCATGACGGCGTCAAGGTCGTGGCAAAAATGAAGGAAGCGCCGACCGATGATCCGCTGTTCGGCAAGGGCACGATCCGCGCCGACGGCCGGAAGATTCATCCGGCCTACCTGTTCGAGGTCAAGAAGCCCGCGGAATCCAAAGGGCCGTGGGACTATTACAAGCTGATCGGAACCACCCCGGGCGACCAGGCCTTCCGGCCGCTCTCGGAAAGCGCCTGTCCGCTGGTCAAGAAGTAAGAACAACGGCCCGCGGGGCATTGCGCCCGCGGGCCACTTTCGCCCAACAACGAGATCGAGTGCCAAGCCGATGCAAGCTCTCTACGCCCAGCTCCTGGTCGGACTGATCAACGGGTCGTTCTACGCGCTGCTCAGTCTCGGGCTGGCCGTGATCTTCGGCATGCTCAACATCATCAACTTCGCCCATGGCGCGCTCTACATGATGGGCGCGTTTACCGCGTATTTTCTGCTGCATCTCACGGGAATTGGATACTGGTGGGCCCTGATCATCGCGCCGATTGTCGTCGGCATCTTCGGCATGATCCTGGAACGGACCATGCTGCAGTGGCTGGCGGGTCTCGACCACCTCTACGGGCTGTTGTTGACGTTCGGCATCGCGCTGATCGTGCAGGGCGTGTTCCAGAATTACTTCGGCTCCTCCGGCCTGCCGTACGCGATTCCTGATTATCCGGAGATCGGCGGCTTCCGCGGATTACAGGGCGGCATGAATCTCGGCTTCATGTTCCTGCCGATCTACCGCGGCTGGGTCGTTGTCTTCTCGCTGGTCGTCTGTCTCGCGACCTGGTTCCTGATCGAGAAGACGCAGCTCGGCGCTTACCTGCGCGCCGCGACCGAAAACCCGACGCTGGTGCGGGCGTTCGGCATCAACGTTCCCCGGATGATCACGCTGACCTATGGGCTCGGCGTCGGTCTGGCGGCGCTGGCCGGCGTGTTGTCGGCGCCGATCAACCAGGTGCGGCCGCTGATGGGCGCGGACCTGATCATCGTCGTGTTCGCGGTGGTGGTGATCGGCGGCATGGGATCGATCATGGGATCGATCATCACCGGCTTCGCGCTCGGCGTGATCGAGGGGCTTACGAAGTATTTTTATCCCGAGGCCTCCAACACCGTGGTGTTCGTCCTGATGGTGCTGGTGTTGCTGGTGAAGCCAACGGGACTGACGGGACGGACGGCCTGACATGAGCGCATTGACTGACGATACACTGCCGGTAACGCCGCGCGCGATGCGCGACGAGATGATCGTGTTCGCCGCGATGGCGGTGCTGCTGGGGCTCGTACCCCTGACGGGCATTTATCCATTCTTCGTGATGCAGGCGCTGTGTTTTGCGCTGCTTGCCTGCGCCTTCAACCTCCTGATCGGCTATGGCGGCCTGCTGTCGTTCGGCCACGCCATGTTCTTAGGCACCGCGGGCTATTGCTCGGCGCATGCGCTCAAGGTCTGGGGTGTAACGCCGGAAGTCGGAATTCTGGTCGGTGTCGCCGGCGCCGCGGCGCTCTCCGTCGTCACCGGCTTCATCTCGATTCGCCGGCAGGGCATCTATTTTTCGATGATCACGCTGGCGCTTTCGCAGCTGTTGTTCTTCATCTATCTGCAGGCACCGTTCACCCATGGCGAAGACGGAATCCAGGGCATTCCGCAAGGCTATCTGTTTGGAATCTTCAATCTGGCCAAGCCCACCGTGCTCTATTACGTCGTGCTGGCGGGCTTCCTTGCCGGCTTCCTGCTGATCTTCCGCACCATCAACTCGCCGTTCGGCGAGGTCTTGAAGTCGATCCGCGAGAACGAGCAGCGGGCGATTTCGCTGGGCTACAAGACCGACCAGTACAAGCTGCTCGCCTTCATTCTGTCCGGCACGCTTGCGGGCTTTGCCGGCTCGCTGAAGGTGTTCGTGGCGCAGAACGCCTCGCTCACCGACGTGCACTGGACGATGTCGGGTGAAATCGTGCTGATGACGCTGGTCGGCGGCCTCGGGACCATCTTCGGCCCGGTCGTCGGGGCCTTCGTCATCATCGCCATGCAGCAGTATCTGGCCGGGTTCGGCCAGTGGGTGACGGTGATCCAGGGTGTGATCTTCGTGGCCTGCGTGCTGACCTTCCGCCGCGGTATCGTCGGCGAAGTCGCGCATTATTTCCGCCGATCCCTGTAAAACGGCTGGTTTTCGCGCCGTTTTCGGCTTCACAAAGCGGTGGATGGCCCGGTTCCCGGGTCCCGCCGTGGCGCGTTTTTCCTGCGAATGGTCTATGACAGTTTTGTGACAGGCCGCTCCCCGCGGCTGTTTCTGAACGACGGAAAATACCCATGCTGCGCTGGTTTCGTGCCTTTTTGCCCAAGGAGGAGCGGTTTTTTGACCTGTTTGCCCGCCACGCCCAGACGGTCGTACAGGGCGCGCTGGCGTTGCAGGACATGCTGCGCGGCGGCGAGGAGACGCCGGTATTCTGCCAGCGCGTCAACCAGTTCGAAAACGACGCCGACGGCATCACCCGCGAGGTACTGACCGCGGTCCGCCGCACCTTCATTACCCCGTTCGACCGTGGCGACATCAAGAACCTGATCACAGCGATGGACGACGCCATCGACCAGATGCAGCAGACCGCGAAAGCGGTGGTGCTGTTCGAAGTCCGCACGTTCGAACCCCCGATGCGCGAAATAGCCACGCTGTTGGTCGAATGCGCCAATCTGGTCAGCCGCGCGCTGCCGCTGATGCAGTCGATCGGCAACAACGTCGCGATGCTGACTTCCATCACCGAGGAAATCGGAAAGCTCGAGGGCCGTATCGACGATCTCCACGACATCGGGTTGAAGGAGCTGTTTCTCAAGCACCGCAACGGCAATTCGATGGATTTCGTGGTCGGCGCCGAGATCTACAAGCATCTCGAAAAAGTGTCCGACCGCTTCGATGACGTCGCCAACGAAATCAACTCGATCGTGATCGAACAGGTATAGGGCAGGGCCAATTCAGTGGACGCCTCGCTTGGTCTTCCGATTCTGATCTTTCTGATCGCGGTCGCGCTGCTCTTCGACTTCCTCAACGGGTTGCACGACGCCGCCAATTCGATCGCCACGATCGTATCGACCCGCGTGCTGCGCCCCCAATATGCGGTGCTCTGGGCGGCTTTCTTCAATTTCATCGCCTTCCTCTTCTTTGGGCTGCACGTCGCCAATACGATCGGCAAGGGAATCATCGAACCCGATGTCGTCGATGCGGCCGTGATCTTCGCTGCACTGATCGGCGCCATCGTCTGGAATCTGATTACCTGGGGGCTCGGCATTCCCTCATCGAGCTCGCACGCCCTGATCGGCGGGCTGGTCGGCGCGGGCATGGCCAAGGCCGGGATATCAGCGGCGGTCTGGAGCGGTCTGTCGAAAACGCTGCTGGCGATCGTGCTGTCGCCGCTGGTCGGGTTCCTGCTGGCGCTGCTGCTGGTGGCGATCGTGTCCTGGCTGTCGGTGCGCTCGACGCCGTTTGCGGTCGACCGCGCCTTCCGCATCCTGCAATTCGTCTCGGCCTCGCTCTATTCGCTCGGCCATGGCGGCAACGACGCACAAAAGACCATGGGCATCATCGCGGTGCTCCTGTATTCGCAGGGCCACCTCGGGGCGGATTTCGCGATTCCCTTCTGGGTCGTGATCTCCTGCCAGGCGGCCATGGGGCTCGGCACGCTGATGGGGGGCTGGCGGATCGTCCGCACTATGGGGCTGCGGATCACCAAGCTGACGCCGATGCAGGGCTTTTGCGCTGAAACAGGCGGGGCGGCGACCCTCTTCATGGCCACCTATCTCGGGGTTCCCGTTTCCACGACCCACACCATCACCGGCTCCATCGTCGGCGTCGGTGCCGCGCGGCGGGTCTCGGCGGTGCGCTGGAACGTGGCAAGTTCGATCGTCTACGCCTGGGTGATCACCATTCCGGCGTCCGCGATTATCGCGGCGCTGACCTATTGGGCCGTGCTGCTGCTACGCTGATCCGGTGACGAGCTTGAGCCCGATGATGCCCGCGACGATCAGTCCGATGCACGCGAGGCGGGCGGCGGTCGCGGGCTCGCCGAACAGGAAGATGCCCAGGACTGCCGTTCCGACCGCGCCGATGCCGGTCCATACCGCGTAGGCGGTTCCAATCGGCAGCGCTTTCAGGGCAAGACCAAGCAGGAGGATGCTGCCGGCCATGCAGGCGAGCGTCAGGACCGATGGAATGAGCCGGGTGAAACCTTCGGTATATTTGAGGCCGATCGCCCAGCCTATTTCCATGAGGCCGGCGACGAACAACACGATCCAGGCCATGACAACCCTCCTGATAAGGCAGGGTCGTCCCCGCGGATGAGCTGTGAATGGAAGGCCGTCCTTCCGCTGCCGATATGGGACTGGAGAGCCGCCACTGCAACCACCAAATGAGGCTTGATTAGCCCCCCTTTCCCTGCCAAACGCTCGAGCCTCATGTCCGATATTGCTGCTACCGCCGAATCGCAACCCCGCACGCCGCTCTCAGATGAAGTGGCACGGCGGCGCACGTTTGCGATCATCTCCCACCCGGATGCCGGCAAGACCACGCTGACCGAAAAGCTCCTGCTGTTCGGCGGCGCCATCAACCTGGCGGGGCAGGTCAAGGCCAAGGGCGAGCGGCGCAACACCCGGTCCGACTGGATGAAGATCGAGCGCGAGCGCGGCATCTCGGTCGTGACCTCGGTGATGACGTTCGAATTCCAGGATCTCGTCTTCAACCTGCTGGACACGCCGGGCCACGAGGACTTCTCCGAGGACACCTATCGCACGCTCACGGCCGTCGATTCCGCCGTCATGGTGATCGACGCCGCCAAGGGCATCGAGGCGCGGACACGAAAGCTGTTCGAGGTGTGCCGGCTGCGCGACATCCCGATCATCACCTTCATCAACAAGATGGACCGCGAGAGCCGCGATACGTTTGAGCTCCTCGACGAGATCGAGAAGACGCTGGCGCTCGACACCACGCCGATGACCTGGCCGGTCGGCCGCGGCCGCGACTTTCTCGGCACCTACGACGTCGTCAATGGCGGCGTGCGGCTACTCGAAGGCGGCGGCGCCAAGACCGGCGCGACCGAGCAGATCGATATTGCCGATCTCGCCGGCCGCAACGCCAATCTCGACGTCGCCGAGATCAAGGATGAGCTCGCGCTGGTGTCGGAAGCCTGCAAGCCGTTCGAGCTCGAGGCGTTTCGCGAGGGCCATCTCACGCCGGTCTATTTCGGTAGTGCATTGCGCAATTTCGGCGTCGGCGACCTCTTGGAAGGTCTCGGCAAGTTCGCGCCCGCGCCCCGCGCGCAGGACTCGAACGTTCGTAAAGTGGAGGCTGCCGAGCCGCGCATGAGCGCCTTCGTGTTCAAGATCCAGGCCAACATGGATCCGAATCACCGCGACCGCATCGCCTTTGCGCGGCTGTGTTCCGGCAAGCTCAGCCGCGGTATGAAGGCAAAGCTGGTGCGCACCGGCAAGAACATGTCGCTGTCGTCGCCGCAGTTCTTCTTCGCCCAGGACCGCTCGGTGGCGGACGAAGCCTTTGCCGGCGATGTCGTCGGTATTCCGAACCACGGCACCTTGCGGATCGGCGATACGCTGACGGAAGGCGAGGACATCACCTTCGTCGGCGTCCCGAGCTTTGCGCCGGAAATCGTCCGTCGCGTGCGCCTCACTGACGCCATGAAGGCAAAGAAGCTGAAAGAGGCGCTGCAGCAGATGTCGGAAGAGGGTGTGGTGCAGGTGTTCCGGCCGCGCGACGGCGCGCCGGCGCTGGTTGGCGTCGTCGGCCCACTGCAGCTCGACGTGCTGAAAGCTCGCCTCGATGCCGAATATTCGCTGCCGGTGGAATTCGAGGTCTCGGAATTCCAGCTCGCGCGCTGGATTTCCTCCGACGACCGCAAGAAGCTCGACGCCTTCGTTGCCGCCAACAATTCCGGCATTGCCGACGATGTCGATGGCGATCCCGTCTTCATGGCCAAGAACGAGTTCTATCTCGGCTATACCCGCGAACGCGCCGAAGGCATCAACTTCTCCAACGTCAAGGACGTGAAGAAGAAGGCGTAGCGCTGTGTCCCAGCCTTCACTGTCGTCCTCCGCGAAAGCGGGGGACCCAGTACGCCGCGGCTTGTCCGTCAATCACTACCGTCCCTGGAATACTGGATCGCCCGCCCCAGTGCGCAATTGCGCACAAGGCGGGCGACGACGGCTGAGGCTGCGGCTCGCTGTTTGCCTCACATATGCATCCAGTGGATGCCCGCATGCATCCCGAGCCCGGACAAATCTCTTGCGCCGTCGAGCCGTGTCCGAAAGTATCCACTGGATGCTTTTAGAAACAACAGGGGAGACCGCCCATGACTGACCTCGCGACCTATTCCCGTTCGGGCCCGGTCGGCACCATCGTGATCGACGACGGCAAGGCCAATGTGATGTCGCTTGCCATGCTCAACGCCCTGCATGCGGCGTTCGACCGGGCGGAAAAGGACAAGGCCGTCGTGCTCCTGAAGGCCCGCGGCAAGCATTTTTCTGGCGGTTTCGATCTCGGCGTCTTCGCCAAGGGCAGCGCCGAGGACCAGTATCAGATGGTGAAGGCAGGTGCGGAGTTGGCGCTGCGCATCCTTTCGTTCCCGACGCCGGTGGTGGCGGCCTGTCAGGGCAACGCCTATCCGATGGGCGCCTTTCTCATCATGTCCAGCGACCATCGCATCGCCGCCGAGGGCGACTACCGGATCGGCATGAACGAGGTCGCGATCGGCCTCACCGTGCCGCGTTTCGCCATCGAGATCGCGCGGCAGCGACTAACGCCGGCCTATTTCAGCAGGGTGGTGATAACAGGAGAGATGTTCGGCCCCGCAGAAGCCGTCACCGCCGGCTTCTTTGACCGTGTCGTTCCGGCCGATACGCTGGAGCGCAGCGCCGAGGAGACCGCGCAAAAGCTCGCCACGCTCAATATGGCAGCCCATGCCGCCACCAAGGCGCGGGCGAGGGGGGCGGCGATCAGGATGATCCGCAGCATGATCGACGAGGACATTACGCCGCAATATGGCGAGGACCGCGTGGCCAAGCGGGCATCTGCGTGACGGAAAACGTCGGCGCCGGGCAGGGGCGTTGCGTCCCGTGGCTTTGTATGAAGGAGACATGACCGCGACGCCGCGCCGGGCGACCTATCGTCATGGCAATCTGAAGTCCGCAGCGCTGAAGGCCGCCACCCGTCTGGTGGCTGCGGCCGGCCATGAGCAGTTGAGCCTGCGCGAGGTCGCCGACGCCGTCGGCGTCGCGCATCGCTCGCTGTACAATCATTTTGCCGACCGCGAAGCGTTGCTGGATGCGGTCGCGACCGAGGCCTATACGCGGCTCGCCGCCATCCTCGTCAAGGCAGGGACGCCGCAGGATTACACCGCCAAATACGTCCGCTTCGCGCTGGCCAATCGCGCGCTCTACGCCCTGATGACCAGTCGCCCGCACGCCACCATGAGGCACAATCCGCCGCTACAGGCCGCGGTCCATAAGGTCATCGCCCAGGCCATGCGGATCTTCTGCCAGGATATTGAGAGCCCCGCCGAGCGTCGCCGGGCGGTGATGAAGGTCTACATCACGCTGTATGGCGGCATCTCGCTCTATACGGCCGGCGTCCTCGACCAGCCCAGCGAGAAGGCCCTGATTGCGGAACTGTCTGCCATGAACGCGGGGATGTGAACACGGCCCGTCTTGATAGCGGCCAGGACGTGCATCAATTTAATCGGGTCGTTCCAGGACCCCGCGCATGTTTCGGCTTGCCATCGTCTGCCTGATCGGCCTGTTCGTCGGGATCGGCGTCGCCGACGCCCAGTCGCGTCGCCAGATCGACGCCACGCCGTTTTCGCATGCGCCCTGCAGCGTGCTCGACGGGCAGCCCTGCACGCCGTCGTTCTGCAGCGTGTTCAACGACGGTCCATGCATTCCCGAGATCGACTATCCGTACGGCCAGAACCTGCAACTCACGATCGAATCCGCACCTTCACAGGATCAGGCCGCGAAATACCGCAAGCCGGACCATGATCTCGATACGATCGGCGACCTGTTCGCGGCGCTACGCTCCTGTTGGTCGCCGCCGCCTTCCGACGTCGCGCGCGCGGGCATGCAGATGTCGGTTCGCTTCAGCTTCAAGCGCTCGGGCGAGATCATCGCCACCCCGCGCGTGACCTATGCCACGGCAGGCGTTCCCGCGGATACCCGTTCGACCTACCTGAAGGCGATCAACGCGTCGCTTGCGGCCTGCACACCGTTGAAGCTCACCAGCGGACTTGGCGGCGCGCTTGCGGGGCGGCCGATCGCGATCCGCTACGTCGACAACCGCGATCTGGGCAAGCAGGCGGAGAAGCCGTAGGTGGTGGCCGCGTAGCGCATTGCGCACCAAGCCATTAAGATGATACGCGGGATATTCCGGAACACCAGCCGCGCAACGGGAGGGACATCATGGGACTGTGGGTGATGATCCTGGGCCTGGTCCTGTTCTTCGGCGTCCACACCCTCACCATCCAGCGCAAGTTGCGCGCGCAGGTCATCGCCGCAACGGGCGAGGGCGGCTACAAGATCGGCTATGCGCTGGCCTCGTTGGTCGGCCTGGCGCTGATCATCTGGGGCTTTGCCAAGTATCGTGCGACGGGCTGGATCGATGTCTGGAACCCGCCGGTGGCGCTCAAGCACATCACGGTGGCGCTGATGCTGCCTGCGGTCATCCTGGTGGTCGCTTCCTACATCCGTGGCCGGATCTATACGACGCTGAAACATCCTATGCTGACCGGCATCAAGCTGTGGGCGGCGGCGCATCTGCTCGCCAATGGCGATCTCGGCTCGATCATCCTGTTCGGCTCGTTTCTCGCCTGGGCGGTCTATGACCGTGTTTCGCTGAAGCATCGTTCCGACGCCGGCGCGCCGCCGATTCCCGTCGGAGGTCCCGGCAACGACCTGATCGCGATCGCGGTCGGCGTCGTCGCCTATCTGGCGCTCGCATTCGCGTTCCACCCGGTCGTGATCGGCGTCCCCGTGGTTGGAGCCTGACATGTCCGTTCAATCTGCCATCAAGCGCAAAACGGCGCCGGACATCCGCGCGCGAAAGCACGGCGAGCCGATCGTGATGCTGACGTCCTACCACGCGCACACCGCCGCGCTGGTGGATCGCCACTGTGACGTCATTCTGGTCGGGGACTCCCTCGGCAATGTCATGCACGGTCTCGAGACCACCGTGCCGGTGACGCTGGACATGATGATTCTGCAGGGGCGCGCGGTGATGCGGGGTTCGAAGCACGCCCTGGTCGTGGTCGATATGCCGTTCGGCTCCTATGAAGCCTCGAAGGAGCAGGCGTTTCATTCCGCGGTGCGGATATTGAAGGAGACCCATTGCGGCGCGGTCAAGCTCGAAGGCGGCGTGCGGATGGCGGAAACGGTCGAGTTCCTGTCCGAGCGGGGCGTGCCGGTTATGGGACATATCGGACTGACGCCGCAATCGATCAACACGCTCGGCTCATTTCGTGCGCAGGGCCGCGACGAGGGCAGTTGGGATCCGATTCTGAACGACGCCAAGGCGATTTCCGACGCCGGCGCCTTCTCCGTCGTGATCGAGGCAGTGGCCGAGCCGCTGGCGCGAAAGATCACGGAGACCATCGCCATTCCGACCATCGGTATCGGCGCCAGCGCGGCCTGTGACGGGCAGGTGCTGGTGCTGGAGGACATGCTCGGCCTATCGCCGAGGACGCCAAAATTCGTTCGCCGCTACGGCGAGCTCGGCCCCGCGATCGAAGCGGCAATCCAGGGCTACGCCAGCGACGTGCGTTCGCGCGCCTTCCCCGGACCCGAACACGTCTACGAGATGAAGAAGAGCTGACAAGGCGCGCCATGGACTGGTCGCAGCACTCCATTCCGGCGATGCGGCTCGAGCCGCGCTTCGGCGACCGTATCGTTCCGGTCTTTTGCGAACGGCCCAGGAGTATTCCGGCGATGGTCGCCGAAGCCGTGGCGCGAAACGGCGATGGTGAGGCGCTGGTTTGCGGCGCCACGCGAATGACATGGCGCGAAGTCGCGCAGCGATCGGCGCAAATCGCAGCTGGATTGCAGAACCTCGGCCTGCAGCGCGGTGATCGCGTCGCGGTGCTGCTCGGCAACAGAACAGAATTCGTGCTGACGATGCTGGGGGCGGCCCATGCCGGGCTGGTGACGGTGCTGCTTTCGACCCGCCAGCAAAAGCCGGAAATCGCCTATGTGCTCACCGATTGCGGAGCAAAGCTGCTGATCCACGAGGCCGCGCTGGCCGACCGCGTGCCCGATGCCGGTGACATTCCCGACGTGACGCACCGGATTGCCGTCGACGACGATCCGCGGCTCTCGCGCTTTTCCGATCTGGCCGATCACGCGCCGCTGACGGCGCCCGTCGAGGTCGGTGAAGAGGATACTGCCATGATCCTCTATACCTCCGGAACGACGGGGCGGCCAAAGGGTGCGATGCTCGCCCATTGCACCATCATTCATTCGTCGATGGTGTTCGTGTCGTGCCTGAAGCTGACAGCGGCGGATCGGTCGATTGCCGCGGTGCCGCTCGGCCATGTCACGGGCGTGGTCGCCAACGTCATGACCATGGCACGCGCCGCCGGCGCGCTGATCATCATGCCGGAGTTCAAGGCGGCGGAATATCTGAAGTTGGCGGCGCGAGAGCGTGTCACCTACACCGTGATGGTGCCGGCGATGTACAATCTCTGTCTGCTGCAGTCGGATTTCGACAGCTATGACCTGTCGAGCTGGCGGATCGGCGGCTTTGGCGGCGCGCCGATGCCGATTGCTACCATCGAGAAGCTCGCCGCGAAAATCCCCGGCCTGCAACTCGCCAATTGCTATGGCGCGACCGAGACGACCTCGCCCTCGACGATGATGCCCGGCGCATTCGTCGTGAGCCACATCGACAGCGTCGGGCTGCCGTGCCCCGGCGCCACCATCATCGCCGTCGATGCCGAGGGCCGCGAGCTGCCGCGCGGTACGATCGGCGAAATCTGGATTCACGGCGGCTCGGTCATCAAGGGCTACTGGAATAATCCGAAGGCGACGGCGGAGAGTTTTACCGCCGGCTTCTGGCATTCCGGCGATCTAGGTTCTATCGACGAAGCGAACTTCGTTCGCGTGTTCGATCGGCAGAAGGACATGATCAACCGCGGGGGCTTGAAGATCTATTCAGCAGAGGTCGAGTCAGTGCTGGCCGGCCACCCCGACGTGGTCGAGAGCGCGATCATCGCAAAACCGTGCCCGGTGCTCGGCGAGCGCGTACACGCCGTGGTGGTCACGCGTAACACGGTCAGGGCAGAGGCGCTGCGTGCCTGGTGTGCCGAGCGACTGTCCGACTACAAGGTGCCGGAAACCATGGATCTGCGCACGGACCCGTTGCCGCGCAACGCCAATGGCAAGGTGATGAAACGCCAACTCCGCGAGGCTTTCACAGCGGCCTGAGCGAGGAGCCGATCAAGTCGAACTTCTGTCGACGAATTCCTCGAGATAGGGGGGCACCTCACGCCCATCGATGTCGCATCGACAGCGGATTTCTCTCGCGACGTCCTTGGAAAGATCGTCGGTCCAGTGCTCCAGCGTGTTGAAGGCGACTACCTCGATCGGATCGTTGAATTGTCCCGACAGGAGATCGGCAATGACCGTCTCGATGTCAGCGCGCTCGGTTTGCCGAGCAATACCATGCTGCCCTGGACCTTCCACGACCAGATAGATCGTCTGATCGGCGCCATACGGCACACTCGGCGGAAATTGGCGCATTGTCCGATCCTCCATCGAACTTGGATTTCAATTGCAGCACAGGGGAAAGGTTCCTATCACGCGGCGGCATTTCAAAAACGCTGCGACGGTGACGATGCCCAATGCCGTCCCTCATTACCGCGCGTCGGCGCGCGACAGGACTAGAGCTTCGGCGCGCTGCCCTTGGGCATCGCGCTCTCGCCTTGCCCGGAGGTGAGTGCAGCGCTGTCGATCGCAGCGGCGCTGACGAGTTGCTTGACATCAAGCAGGGTGAACTGCGCGATGCCAACACGATCGGCCGGCGTGCCCGGAACGAGCTGCACGCTCAACACGCCGTCGCAATTGGCGCCCCTGGCCTCGGCGAGCATGGCGCGCGGATCCTTGGCTTTGGTCTGCGCGCGCTTGACGACCGCCACGCAACTGCCGCGGACGGTGTCGCCGTTGAGCTTGACGGCTGCCCTCGGGTCGAGCGGCTTGTCGATTGCTTCCAGCGCGGTCGCTTCCTTGTACTTGGCGCCGACCGACATGATCGAGCCCTTGCGGTAGATGTAGTACAGGTGCTGATCGCCCACGATGGTGGGCACGCCGTATTTGCCCATGATCTCCTTGATCATGTCGGCCTTCGACGGCTGCTGGTCCTGCGCGAAGGTCAGATTGCGCGCGAGGAAATAGGCGCGGTTGGCGCTTGCGGGCGAGGAGAAGCTGGCCGAGAGCATTTCGCCGTTCTGCTTCGGACCGGCGGGAAGATTGAAATTCAACGCGGCGACGTAGCCGGCGCCGCCATTGCCGAATTTCTGCTGCTGGATATCGGTCTTGGTGTCGGTCCGGCCCTTGAACAGCGAATCAAAGACGGCGCGCGCCGATTCGGCGTTTGATTCGGTTGACATGCCCAAAATGTCAGGGCGCAACTTGCCCGAGAACGCCGTCTCGGGCGTCTTAGGCGCATTGGGCTTGACGTCATCGGCCAGTGACGCTGCGGCCAGGGATACCAGGCCCATGGCAAGCGTCATCGAAACCAGCGCATGGCGAGGCATGAAACACCTGAAAAATCGGGTAGAGTCGAGAATTGCAACGGCCGGGATTACGCCAAGCTTTGAACCGCGATGTCAACATTGGCAGCCGGTTTCGGAGGTGCCTGGGAGGCGCTGTTAACGCTTTGATCCGCCTCGCTTTGCCTTGCCACCGCCATATCGATAGGCTACGCCCCGGCCATGCGGGGATCGGGTGCGCGATACGGCCGCCCAAGTCGCGGTTCCTCGGGGATGGGATATCTTTAAGTGTCTGAATTATTTGACGAAGTCGATGAGGAGGTACGTCGCGAACAGCTCAAAAAGCTGTGGGACAAATATTCGCTTCTGATCATTGCCGGCTTGATTTTGATCATCGCCGCCGTGGGCGGCTGGCGCGGCTACCAGTATCTGGAGGCCAAGAAGGCGGCCGAGGCGGGCGCTGCGTTCGACAAGGCGGTCGAGCTTTCGGAAGCCAACAAGCATGCGGAGGCTGAAGCAGCCTTTGCCGATCTGGCTGCGAAGGCGCCGTTCGGATATCGCGTGCTGGCACGGCTACGGATGGCCGCAGAAGTCGCCGAACGCGATCGACCGGCTGCGGCAAAGCTGTTTGACGAGATCGCCGCCGACCGCAGCGTCGGCGTGGCAGAACAGGATCTGGCGCGGATTCGCGCCGCCCAACTACTGCTGGAAACCGCCACCTATCCCAACATGAAAGAGCGCCTCGAAGCCGCTGCTGCGCCGGGCGCCACCTTCCGCCATACTGCACGTGAATTGCTGGCGCTGTCGGCCTGGCGTGCGAACGATACCGCAGCGACGCGGCAATGGCTGGACATGATCGCCAACGACGGCGAGACGCCGCCGAGCCTGCGCTCGCGTGCCGAAGCGCTGCAGGCCCTGCTGCCGCCGGTCGCCAAGAGCTGACACCAGCACAACGAGTTGGAAACTTGATATGCGCCGCCCGCAACGTTTGATCGCAACGGCCGTCCTCATCGCGCTTTCGGGTGCGCTGGCAGGCTGCGGCAGTACGGCCAATTTCGACCCAAGCGATCTGCTCGACTTCCTTGATACCAAGAAGAAGCTGCCCGGCGACCGCAAGCCGGTGTTCCCCGAGGGCGTGCCGGGCCTCGAGCAGGGCGTGCCGAAGGATCTCTATCGGGGCGCGCGTCAGCAGGCTGACGACCCGAACGCACAGGCGGCCGCTGCCCCTCCGCCGGCAGAGGAACCGAAATCCAAGCGTGGCGCCAAGTCCAAGGGCAAGCAGGCTGCCGCCCCCGCTGCCGTGGACCCCGACGCCGCGCCCGAGGAGGACAGCACCGCCGCAGCGCCGCCGGCGCCCAAGCCGGCCAAGATCGTGCGCAAGCGCACCACCGCGCCGCCGCCCGATCAATCGGCCGCGCCGGCACAATCCCAGCAATCGGCATTCCCGGCCCCGATGCCGAGCGGCAGTTTCACGCGCTGATTTCTTGTTTTCGTTCAATTGACACGCCCTTCAAAAAAGGGCGTTTGGATCATTTATGTCCTTCACGATCGCCATCATTGGCCGGCCCAATGTGGGTAAGTCGACGCTGTTCAACCGGCTCGTCGGGCAGAAGCTTGCGCTGGTGGATGACGAGCCCGGTGTCACCCGCGACCGCCGCGAGGGCAGTGCGCGTCTCGGCGACCTCGAATTCACCGTGATCGATACCGCCGGCCTCGACGAGGGCGCCAGGGGCTCGTTGACTGCGCGGATGCAGGAGCAGACCGAAACCGCCATCGGCCTGGCCGATGCGTTGATGTTCGTGATCGACGCCCGCGCCGGGCTGACGCCGAATGATCGCGCCTTTGCCGATTTCGCCCGCCGCGCCAACAAGCCGGTGGTGCTGGTCGCCAACAAGAGCGAGGGCAAGCACGGCGAACTCGGCGCGATGGAATCCTATGCGCTGGGGCTCGGCGATCCCATCCAGATTTCAGCCGAGCATGGCGAGGGCATGAGCGATCTCTACGACGCGCTCGCCGCGCTGATGCCGGAGCCGGCCGAGGAGCCTGAAGAGTTCGACGACGATGACATCATCTCGGACGAGGATCTCGCCCAGCGTCCGATCCGCGTCGCCATCGTCGGCCGCCCCAATGCCGGCAAATCCACGCTGATCAACCATCTGCTCGGCGAGGAGCGACTGCTGACCAGCGCCGAGGCCGGCACCACGCGCGATTCCATTTCGGTGGAGATCACCTGGCAGGGACGCGATTTCCGCGTGTTCGATACTGCGGGTTTAAGGCGGCGCTCGCGGATCGAGGAGAAGCTGGAAAAATTGTCGGTGGCGGATGCGCTGCGCGCGGTGCGCTTTGCCGAAGTCGTCGTGATGATGATGGACGCGCAGAACCGGTTCGAGGAACAGGATCTGCGCATCGCCGACCTGATCGAGCGCGAGGGGCGGGCGATCGTGCTCGCGGTCAACAAATGGGATCTGATGGAGCGCAAGCCTCATCTCATCTCGGCGCTGCGCAGCGATGCCGACCACTGGCTGCCGCAGGTCAAGGGCGCCCCCATCGTCGCGGTGTCCGGCCTGATGGGCGAGGGCATCGATCGCCTGATGACCGCGATCCAGGACGCCTACGCCGTCTGGAACAAGCGTGTGCCGACGGCCGCGCTCAATCGCTGGTTCGAGCAGGCGGTCGACGCCAATCCGCCGCCGGCGGTGTCGGGCCGCCGGCTGAAGCTGAACTACATCACCCAGACCAAGGGGCGTCCGCCGAGTTTCGTGCTGTTCTGTTCGCGCGCGGATGCGGTGCCGCAATCCTACTTGCGCTATCTCACCAACAGCCTGCGCGAAGCCTTTGATCTGCCGGGTACGCCGATCCGGATCACGCTGCGCGAAAAGGCCAATCCGTTCGCCCACAAGCGCAAGCGGCCATCATGAGCGAACAGGCGTCCACCGCTGTTGCCGACGACAGGCCGCCGGTACGCAGTGGCGCGGCGGCCTTCATCTTCGTCACCATCCTGCTCGACATGCTCGCGCTCGGCCTGATCCTGCCGATCCTGCCCAAGCTAGTGGAAAGTTTCGTCGACAACGATACCGCAACCGCTGCGCGGATCTTCGGGCTGTTCGGCACCGCCTGGGCGTTGATGCAATTCCTGTTCTCGCCGATCCTCGGCGCGCTCTCGGACCGCTTCGGCCGGCGGCCGGTGGTGCTGCTGTCGAATTTCGGGCTGGCGCTGGATTATGTGCTGATGGCGCTGGCGCCGTCGCTTGTGTGGCTGTTCATCGGCCGGGTGATATCGGGCATCACCTCCGCGAGCATCTCCACGGCCTTTGCTTACATCGCCGACGTGACGCCGCCGGAGCGGCGCGCCGCGGTGTTCGGCAAGATCGGAGCGGCGTTCGGCGCCGGCTTCATTCTCGGTCCCGCCGTCGGCGGCCTGCTCGGCGGCATGGACCCGCGCCTGCCGTTCTGGATCGCGGCCGGCTTAAGCTTTGCGAACACGCTTTACGGCTGGCTGATCCTGCCCGAGTCGCTGCCGCCGGAACGGCGCGCTCCGTTTCGCTGGAAAAGCGCCAGTCCGATCGGCGCACTGCATCTGTTGCGCTCGAACCGGATTCTCGCAGGCCTGTCGCTGGCAAATTTCTTCGGGCAAGTCGCGCATGTGGTGCTGCCGTCGACGTTCGTGCTCTACGCGACCTATCGCTATGGCTGGGATACGAAGACGGTTGGCCTTACGCTGGCGTTGGTCGGCATCTGCGCCATGGTGGTGCAGGGCGCGGGCGTCGGGCCGATCGTGTCACGCCTTGGCGAGCGCCGGGCGCTGCTACTCGGGCTTGCCAGCGGCGCGCTGGGATTCTTCATCTATGGCGCGGCGCCGACCGGGCCATTGTTCTGGGTCGGCATTCCCGTAATGGCGCTGTGGGGGGTGGCGGGTGCGGCGATCCAGGCGCTGACGACGCAACTCGTTACACCGGATCAGCAAGGCCAGTTGCAGGGCGCGACCAACAGCGTCAACAGCATCGCCCAGATGGCGGGACCATTTCTGTTCACGCTGACATTTGCCTATTTTATCAGCGATCAAGCGCCGGCGAAAATGCCGGGCGCGCCGTTTCTTTTGGCGGCGGCGTTGCTGGCGCTTGCGCTGGCGATCGCGTGGCGGACGCTGAAAAGGTAGGGTGGGCAAAGCGAAGCGTGCCCACCATTCGCGACGTGCATTCGGAGCGAGATGGTGGGCACGGCGCTTGCGCGCCTTTGCCCACCCTACGCGATCTGTTACGCCGTTACTTCTTCACCAGCGGGCAATCGCTGGCTTCGAGCGGCTTGGCGGCATCCTCTGGCGAGATCATGGCGATCTGCTTGTAATAATCCCACGGTCCCTTCGACTCTTCCGGCTTCTTCACTTCGAACAGATAAGCCGGAATGAGGCGGCGGCCGTCGGCGCGCAGCGGGCCCTTGCCGAACAGCGGATCGTCGGTCGGTAGCTCCTTCATCTTGGCGACGACCTTGGCGCCGTCACGCGGATTGCTGCCGAGCGCGTCCATCGCCTTCAGGTAATGCAGGATCTCCGCATAGAGGCCGGCGACGGTCATCGAGGGCATCGCGCCCTTCGGCGAGAGCTTCTGGAAGCGCTTCGACCATTCGCGGGTGTTGTCGTTGAGATCCCAGTAGAAGGATTCCGTAAACGTCAGGCCTTGCGCGGTCTTCAGGCCGAGCGCATGCACGTCGTTGATGAAGAGCAGCAGTGCGGCGAGTTTCTGACCACCCTGGACGATGCCGAACTCGGCCGCCTGCTTGATCGAGTTGGTGGTATCGCCGCCGGCATTGGCAAGGCCGATGACCTTGGCCTTCGAGGACTGCGCCTGCAGCAGGAAGGAGGAGAAGTCGGAGGTGTTGAGCGGATGTCTGACGGTGCCCAAAACCTTGCCGCCGGTCTGGGTGACCACGTTGCCGGTGTCGCGCTCCAGCGCATGGCCGAAGGCGTAGTCGGCGGTGAGGAAGAACCAGGTGTCGCCGCCGGCCTTGGTCAGCGCCTTGCCGGTGCCGTTGGCGAGCATGTAGGTGTCGTAGGTGAAAGAGATGGTGTTGGGATTGCAGGCCTTGCCTGTGAGGTCGGCGGTGGCGGCGCCCGAGTTGAGCAGCACCGAGTTCTTTTCCTTCACCAGATTGCTCACGGCGAGCGCAACGCCGGAGTTCGGCGTATCCGCGACCGCGTCCACCTTGTCGGCGTCGATCCACTGCCGCGCGATGTTGACGCCGATATCGGGCTTGTTCTGATGGTCACCGCTGACGACATCGATCTTCCAGCCCTTCTTCAACAGGCCGGAATCCTCGACCGCCATCTTGACCGCAACCACCGAATTGGGGCCGCCGATGTCGGCATAGAGGCTCGACATGTCGTTGAGCACGCCGATCTTGACGGTCTTGTCCTGGGCCAGTGCTGGCGTTGCGAGGGTAAGGGCGGCAAGCGCCACGGAGGCGGCGAAGCGCCGCGCAGTTCTAGTCGTCATGATACTCCTCCTCCAGAAATGGTTGTTCGCCGGCTCTCTTCTCGGAACCTGCCAGCGCTTTTGCGATAGTCCTTCTCGAAAGCGCGGGCAATGCACCTCGTAGCGCGTCCGAGGTCAGCTTGAACTTCTGGATCCGCTTTCCGGTGTCGACCTCGGCTGTATAGACATTGCCCTTGGCATCCACGGCCATGGCGTGAACCCAGTGGAACTGCCCGGCATTGCGGCCGCTGCGGCCAAAACTGCCGACTACGGTACCATCATCCCGTTTGAGCACCCGGATTTCATTATTCTCGCCGTCGGCGCT
The DNA here is from genome assembly GCF_056174665.1 of Bradyrhizobium sp. WYCCWR15520. Classification (NCBI taxonomy): domain Bacteria; kingdom Pseudomonadati; phylum Pseudomonadota; class Alphaproteobacteria; order Hyphomicrobiales; family Nitrobacteraceae; genus Bradyrhizobium; species Bradyrhizobium sp. WYCCWR15520. The sequence continues at coordinate 127,101 of NZ_JBWBWM010000013.1, read as the reverse complement.
CAGCAGATAGGTCTGCTTCGGGTCGGGCCAGATCGCGATATCCCACACGGCGCCGTTGCCGCGCGTGGTCTTTTCGTAAAACCATTCCTTAACGAAGGTTCCATCTTTCCTGAAAACCTGGATACGGTTGTTCATGCGATCGCAGACATAGAGCAACCCGTCATTGGCGAGCTTCACGCAATGCACGGGGTTGGCGAATTGCTGCGGGGCCGGTCCATTGGGATCGTAGGGCGGCTGTTTTTCATCGCTCGGCGGTTTGCCGTAGGCGCCCCAGTGCCGCTTGTAGGCACCGGTGGTGGCGTCGAACACGATGACGCGGCGGTTGCCGTAACCGTCCGCGACGAAGATTTCGTTGGCGTCCTTGTCGACCGCGGTCTCGGCGGGCTTGCCAAGCTGCGTCGTGTCGCCAGAACCCTTGCTCGGTGCGATCTTGCCGATCTGCATCACGAACTTGCCGTCGAGCGTGAATTTCAGGATCGCATTGTCATTGTCGGCATTGCCGCCGATCCACACGAAACCTTTCTCGTCCACTTCGATGCCGTGCTCGCGGCCGACCCATTCGTAGCCCTCGCCGGGGCCGCCCCAGGAGCGCAAGAGATTGCCGTCGGCATCGAACTCCAGCACCGGCGGAGCGGAGACGCAGCATTTGGAACGGGGCGGGTTCAGCGCCGCGCCCTTTTCGTCGTCGGTCAGCGAGCGCGGACGGTGAATGACCCAGATGTGGCCTTGCGAGTCGACAGTGATGCCGCCGACCTGGCCGAGGATCCAGTTGTTCGGCAGCGGTTTTGGCCAGGACGCATCGACGGCGAAGGTCGGGATGTCGGCGGCGTGTGAGGATGCGGGTGCTATCAGAATTGCGGCGGCGAAGCAGGCGGAAATGGCTTTGGAAAGATAGTGGCGGGCGCGATTACGCGTTGGCGTCATAGGTGCCTCCCGATGATTTTCTTGGCGGGTTGTCCCGCTTGAGAATGCAGTCAATCGTGGGCAGGCGACCGAGTCAATCATTGTCACCGTCATTGCGAGGTCACCGTCATTGCGAGCGCAGCGAAGCAACCCATGTCTCGACAAGCGGCATGATGGATTGCTTCGCTGCGCTCGCAATGACGGAAGAGCGCGCGAGAGTTCACTCCGGTGCGCGGAAGCTCATCAACTTATGCGTCTTGTAGTCGTAGAGCTTGCCGGTCTCGTCCCACTCCGGCGCGCACATCGGCACGATGAACTCCGCGGCCTGCTCCGGCGTATCCAGCGTCATCGGGTCTTCGCCGGGAAATATGCTGGCGCGCATGCGGGTGCGGATCGGGCCGGGGCTGAACAGGTTGACGCGCAGCTTCGTGCTCACGGTCTCATTGGCCCAGGAGCGCACCAGCGTATCCAATGCGGCTTTCGAGGCGGCGTAGGGACCTTGGTAGGCGTTGGCCTTGCTGGCCGCGCCCGAGGTCACGAACACGGCGCGGCCGGCGTCCGAGACCCGGAGCAGCGGATCCATGCAGCGGATGAGCTGGAAGTTCGCGGTGACGTTCACCGCGATCACATCGTTCCAGGGTTTCAGTTCGATATGCCCGAGCGGCGAGGAGGGGCCGGCGATACCGGCGTTGCCGACGAGAATGTCGAGCTTGCCGTGGCGTTCATGCAGTGCCGCGCCAAGCCGCGCGATGCCGTCGAAATCGGTGAGGTTGAGCGGCACCAGCGTGGCGCTGCCGCCGTCTTTGCGGATCTCGTCGTCGAGTTCCTCAAGCCCGCCTTGCGTGCGTGCGATGGCAACGATGTGCGCGCCGGCACGGGCGAGCGCGCGGGCCGTGGCATAGCCGATGCCGCGTGAGGCGCCCGTGACGAGTGCGATCCGGGAGGCGAGGGGTTTGGTCATGATCTAAGCCTTCGTCATGCCCGGGCAGAAGCACGAAGTGCGTCTTCGTGCCAGACGTCCCGGGCATCCACGTCTTTGCGGCGGGGTATTACAGACGTAGATGGCCGGGACAAGCCCGGCCATGACGGAAAATTACCGGTTTATTGGCCGCAAACGCGGCCGTTAGCTTGCCTCCGCCAGCAGCGACAATTGCCGGGGCTGCGGCTCGACCTGGGTCTGGTCGGTGAGGTGGGTCGGGTAGGCGCCAGTGAAGCAGTGGTCGGAGAATTTTGGATTGGCGGGATCGCGGCCCGGTTCGCCCATGGCGCGGTACATGCCGTCGATCGACAGGAACGCTAGCGAATCCGCGCCGATGATCTCGCGCATCTCTTCCAGCGAGTGGGTCGCGGCGAGCAGGCCGCCGCGGTCCGGCAGATCGATGCCATAATAATCGGGATAGAGGATCGGTGGCGAAGCGAGACGGAAATGCACCTCGCGCGCGCCGGCGTCGCGCATCATGCGCACGATCTTTTTCGAGGTGGTGCCGCGCACCAGCGAATCGTCGATCAGGATGATGCGCTTGCCTTCGATCGCGGCGCGGTTGGCGGAATGCTTCATGCGCACGCCGAGCTCGCGAACGCTCTGGGTCGGCTGGATGAAGGTGCGGCCGACGTAGTGGTTGCGGATGATGCCGAGTTCGAAGGGGACGCCCGAATACTGGCTGTAACCGACGGCGGCGGGCACGCCGGAGTCGGGCACCGGCACCACGACGTCGACATCGGGATGGCTTTCGCGTGCGAGCTGTGCACCGAAGGCTTTGCGAACGTCATATACCGAGCGGCCGCCGACGATGGAATCCGGCCGCGAGAAATAGATGTACTCGAAGATGCAGGGCCGCGGCGGCTTCGGCGGGAACGGTTTGTGGCTGTTGGCGCCGGTCTCGTCGAACACGATGATCTCGCCGGGCTCGATGTCGCGGACATATTTGGCGCCGATCATGTCGAGCGCACAGGTTTCCGAGGTCAGGATCGGACGGCCGTCGAGATCGCCGAGCACCAGCGGCCGGATGCCGAGCGGATCGCGTGCGCCGATCAGCTTCTTGTTGGTCAGCGCGACCAGCGCGTAAGCGCCTTCGATCGCGCGCAGCGACTCGATGAAGCGGTCGATGAAACGGCTGCGCTTGGATTGCGCCACCAGATGCAGGATGACTTCGGTATCGGTGGTCGACTGCATCATCGCGCCGCCCTTCACCAGCTCGCGGCGCAGCGTCAGGCCGTTGGTGAGGTTGCCGTTATGGCCGACCGCGAAACCGCCGGCATTGAGCTCGGCAAACAGCGGCTGCACGTTGCGCAGGATAGTGGCGCCGGTGGTGGAGTAGCGGACATGGCCGACTGCCATGCTGCCGGGCAGGCGCTCGATCACCTCGCGGCGGGAGAAGGTATCGCCGACGAGACCGAGCCGGCGTTCAGAATGGAAGCGGCTGCCGTCGAAAGAGACAATGCCGGCGGCTTCCTGGCCGCGATGCTGGAGAGCGTGTAGTCCGAGCGCCGTGATGGCGGCGGCCTCGGGGTGGCCGAAAATGCCGAACACGCCGCATTCTTCGCGTAGCGTGTCGCCTTCGAGATCGTCCTGCAACTCGATGCCGTGATTCAGGTCGAGTTGGCCGGCGGGATCGGAAGGGTTTTGCATCGCGTCCATCGCCTCTCTATCTTGGCCAGAATTAGCGGCCCGTGGATTTCTCGATCTGCTTTTTAAGGCTGTCACGGGCAGGTTTACTGTAGCCATCGCCGGACCCAGGGGCTGCCTGGTCGGCGTCAGTTTGGTCGTCTTCCGGTTTATTCTTCTTGAATCGTTTTAAGATGGTGTTCTCGGGGTCATCCGGCAAGAGCGACATTAACCAATCCCCGGTTCCCTGCAGGACGACCCGGGATTTTGCACCGGTGATCCAGTCCGGCCGCTGCTTGTCCGGGACCAGCCAACTAAAGAACAGGAAAGCGACCACCACGATCAGGAGGCCGCGGCCGAGGCCGAACAGGAATCCGAGCGTGCGATCCAGCGCGCCGATCCGGGAATCCAGGATCATGTCCGAGATTCGCACCGTGATGACGGAGACCACGATCAGGGTGCCGATGAAGGTGCCGGCCACGACCACCACGGTCGCGATCGTATCGCTGCCGAAATAGGCCTTGGCGGACGGCATCAGCTTCGAGAAGGCATACAGTGTCACCAGCGCCGCCGCGCCCCAGGCCGCGATCGACAGGATTTCGCGCATGAAGCCGCGCACCATGGCGAGCAGGCCCGAAATCAGCATCACACCGAGCAGGACGAGATCGAGTATCGTTACGGGCATCGGCTGGTCAGGTCCGCTCGTCGGTTCTCAAAGCAGCGAATCGGCGGGTCAGGGCTCCCCCCAAGTGAGGGGCAGACGGCGCATCCCGCAAGGCCGGATATCGTGCCATCCCGGTCCGCCTTTCGCGCGCGTTGTATAGCGGCGAGGGCGGGGCGCGTCACGCCGCTTTAGCTGTTTTCACGACGGAATCGCGACGGTGTGGCATTTTTCTCCGTCACACCTTCGCGATTGGTCTCCCTGTTGCCTCTTGGCGTTCCGCGTGCCGCGATTTCGGCAACCAGGCTGGTCAGTCCGCCGACGCTGTTCAGCGCCAGACCTCCATCGTTGCCGATCTCGCCACGGGCCGATTCGGGCAGAACGGCGCGTCCAAAGCCCAGTTTGGCGGCCTCTTTCAAGCGCGCCGAGGTCTGCGCCACCGGCCGGACCGCGCCGGAGAGCGAAATCTCGCCGAAATAGACCGCATCCGTTGGTAACGGCGCGTTTACCAACGACGAAACCAGGGCGGCTGCCGCCGCGAGGTCGGCCGCGGGCTCCTGGATTCGCAGGCCGCCCGCCACGTTCAGATAGACGTCGTAGCCGGACAATTTGACCCCGCAATGGGCCTCCAGCACCGCCAGCACCATCGACAGCCGGCTCGGATCCCAGCCCACCACGGCCCGCCGGGGGGTGCCCAGCGTGGTCGGCGCCACCAAGGCCTGTAATTCCACCAGAACGGGGCGGGTGCCTTCGATCCCGGCAAAGACAGCGGTGCCCGGGCTGCCAAGGTCCCGTTCAGAGAGGAACAATTCGGAAGGGTTGGAGACCTCGCGCAGGCCGAGGCCCGTCATCTCGAACACCCCGATCTCGTCGGTCGGCCCAAAACGATTCTTCATCGCGCGCAAAATGCGGAAATGCTGCGAGCCTTCGCCCTCGAACGACAGCACCGCGTCGACCATGTGCTCGACCACGCGGGGGCCTGCGATCTGGCCGTCCTTGGTGACGTGTCCGACCAGGATGATCGCCGCACCGGATTTCTTGGCGAAACGAATAAGCGCCTGCGCCGAGGCGCGAACCTGCGTTACCGTCCCGGGCGCCGACTCCACCGTGTCGGTCCACATGGTCTGGATCGAATCGATCACGATCAGGCGCGGCACCGCGCCTTCCGACAGCGTCGAGACGATGTCCTCGACCGAGGTTTCTGCGGCGAGCTGCACCGGCGCATCCGCCAGCCCCAGCCGTTCGGCGCGCAGCCGCACCTGGGCCACCGCCTCTTCGCCCGAAATATAGACCGCGCGGTGGCCTGCGCGCGCCAACATGCTGGTGGCCTGCGTCAGCAGCGTCGACTTGCCGATGCCGGGGTCGCCGCCGACCAGCAGCACGGAGCCGCGGACAAAGCCGCCGCCGGTGACGCGGTCGAGCTCGGTCATGCCGGAGGACAGGCGCGGGGCGTCATTGCTCTTGCCGGTCAGCGATTCCAGCGCAAACGTCCGGCCCTTGCGCCGCGAGCGGACCGAGACCGGCATCGAGGTCGCGCCGGTCGTGTCCTCCTCGCTCAGCGTGTTCCACTCGCCGCAGGAGTCGCACTTGCCCTGCCAGCGATTATAAGCAGCGCCGCAGTTCTGGCAGACGAAGGAGAGGGTGGATTTGGCCATGATGGAGCAGACTCGGTGGAACGGGCGGCACTACTTAGCACGGAAAGATGCCATGTGGCGCGATGAGTGCCGATGCATCCATCGCACGCGTCGGGGCATCAGGAAGGGGTGCCCGCACAAGTCCATATGCCAACCGGTTGCTCGAGCCCACGAATGCTTTGCGCTGGCTGCTCGACGAGCAACGCGAAGTCGGCACTCGACTGGTTCGTTTCGGTGCGGGCCTGCTGGACCAGCGCGTCGCTGACGACGATGGCGCATCCGAATTCGCGGGTCAGCGCCTCGAGCCGGCTCGCCGCATTCACGGTGGTGCCGATCACGGCGAATTCGAGCCGGTTGAGGCCGATGTCGCCCAGCACGACTTGCCCGTAGTGCAATCCGACGCTGACCTGGATCGGCGGCTCGTTGCGATTCATCCGCTCTCCGTTCAACTCGGCAATCGAGGCGATCATGCCCCTCGCGCAACGCAAGGCGTTCAGCGCGTCGGAATCGCCGGCGAACGGCGTGCCGAACGTCGCCATCAGGCCGTCGCCGAGATACTTGTCGAGCGTTCCGCCGTGCTGGAACACTTCTCTTTCCATTCGCTCATGGAATTGTCGCAGCGTATTGATGACCTCGTTCGGGTCTCGTCCATCGGCGTAAGCGGTGAACCCCACGATATCTGCAAACAACACCGCGACGTCCTGGGTGCGAACCCGCGTGAGCGGCTCGTCATTGCCCGACAGTTCGTTGACGACGTTGGGCGAAAAATAGCGCGCCAGATTGGCGCGTTCGCGTTCGATCCCGGCGTGGCTGATCAGGAGCGCATTCGAGCGGCGCACCGCCAGCGCCAGGATCGCGGCCACGATAATGAACACCGTTACTTGCTGGAAGCGGGCACCGAAGCCGATCGACGAGGGATCGAGGATCTCGAACATGCGAATATCGGCGCCAATGGCTTCCTTGACACGCGCCGACAGTGCGGCATGGCTTTCCGGCTGCAGGTAGGCCCAGCCGACGGCAATGGCCCACAGGGCAGCGGTCCACCAGCCCATCGCGACGACTGTTCGCCACGAATAGGCGAGGGTGGCGGTGGCAAGGAAAATGAAGAAATAGATGAAGCTGTCGAACCGGAATTGCATCCCGACTGGCCAGTTAGCGTCGCTCCAGGGATTGGGTACCACGCTGAGGAAGGTCAGCAGCGCGAGATCGCAGATGATCAGGAAAACCTCGATCGGCGAACGACCGACCTTGCCGACCTTGAGTTGGGCCCAGCCGATCAGGGCGAAGAATCCCAGCATCAGGACGTAGTAGATCACGTCCCAGTTCGGATTGATGATCGGCAGGGTAACGGCCGTGACCGCCAGCGCGACCCAGCGGGCCCGGACAGCGAGCAGCAGGCCCTCGCGCTTGCTGTCGGTAAGGGCGGCTTCCGCGAATTTCAGGGTGTCTTGCCGGGCTTCGTTTCGTCCGGTTCGCTGGTCGCCCAGATAGGGGGCATCAGCAGTTTCCACCATCACGCTCAAGACGCACTCTCCCAGTCGAATCGAGCCGTGCAACTTGCACGATCTCGTCGATCAGAGTGGCACGTCTGAGATGGCGCGGCCACCGATCCACGGCGTCATATCTGATAAACGTTGCAGTAGTCAGGCCGTCGAGCAAATTTGAACATCAATTGCCCCGCGCGCCTCGATCCAGATCGGGGCCGATCCCGAACCCCAATGGCTACCGGTCCTTGGGAAGGTCGCTCTTGCGCTTGCAAAGCAAATAAGGCTTGCCGTCGATTTTGAGCGTGTCCTTTGGACCGGGTGACAGCCTGATCGTCACTTTCCGCCCGTTCGCGCCCTTGTTGTAGTCGTCCCAGAATTCAAAGCAGGTCGTCGACAGCACCAGGCCGTTGCCGGCCGGCGTCTTGCGGTCGACCCGGCAATGATTTTCGTATTGATCGACGAGCGGCGCCGGCTTGCCCTTGATCACGTTCTCGAGGTCGATGAACGTCTTGCTGTTCGGCCCGTCCTTGTCGCGGCAATCTTTCCTGCTCGTTGCCCAGAGTCCATCAAACGTCGGCGCGGCGTGCGCCGACGTTTGCGCAGCGAGAGCGGCAACGACGCTCGCGAGCGTGATGAGAACGACTTTCCGCATGATTGGTCTCGAATGTGGGGACGTCATGTGGCGGCGTCCGAGATCATCCCGGCAGCCGCCACGCGACAAACTGCAGCTTTATTTCACCGACACGAACGGCACGGCCGAGCCCGGCACCATCGTGGTCGGCAGCACGCCGTTCCAGCGTTCGGCCTGCACGAGCGTCACGAGGTTGGGGTTGGTGCCGAGCGCCTTGGCGCGGGCCTCGATGGCGGCGGCTTCAGCTTCGCCGGTGATCCTGATATTGGTCGCCCGCGCCTCGCCGTTCAGCCGCAGCGCATCGGCGGCGGCCTGCGCCTCGGCGCGGACGGCGTTGGCCTTGGCGGTCGCCTGCGTCACGGTGATCTGCGCCTGCACCTTTTCGCGCTCGGCGTTCTGCTGCAGCTTCTGCACCTCGACCTCGGCCAGCATGCGCTGCTCGATCGAGTGCAGATAGTTTGCGCTGAATTCGATGTTTTCGAGCTGGACGCTCTCGATCGTAATCATGGAGTCGTCTTTCAGCGACGCCGTGATGGCGTCCTTGATCGCGGAATTGAGCGCGCCACGCTCCTGAATCGCCTTCACGGCGGTGTAGCGGCCGAACACGATCTTGACCTGCTGGTTCACGGCCGGGCTGACGACCTGTTTGACCGCGGTGTCGAGGCCGCCGAACTTGGCGTAGAGGTCGGCCACCTTGTCCGGCGAGGCGCGCAGGGTGACGCTGATCTTGAGATCGGCGGGCTGCTGGTCGTAGGAATATGAGTTCATCTTGTCCCAGGCATAGGTGAAGGTCTTGACGCTGACTTTCTCGACGCTGTCGATCAGCGGGACCTTGAAGCCCAGGCCCGGCTGCGCGGTGCCGATGACCGCGCCATAGCGCAGCTTCACGCCGCGCTCGGTCTGATCGACGGTGTACCAGCTTCCCGCGGCGATGATGGCAATGACGACGACGGCGACGATGGCGCCGATGGCGCCGATGATTCCCCTGGGCATTTCGGTCTCTCCAGACGTGGGTGATGCGAATCCATGCCCGGCATCGATCTGTGGTCACTTGCCGAATGGATGTGACACGCGTCACTTGGTCGGCGGTTGCTGGCGAATGGTTCAGGCGGTCCGCGCCGAATCCTTACGCAAAAGCGGTCCACAGCAGGGTGAGACCGGCGGCCAGCATGATGCCATCCATCAATAGTCGAAAGACGTCGGGCTGAAGATGGAGCACGAAACGCTTGGCGACAAAGGCGCCGAACATGAGCGAGGAGCCGGCGATCAGGCCTTTCAGCGCGATATCCGGCGTCAGCGCGCCGAAGCGTTCGAACGTGACCGACTTGCTCAAATAGAGTCCGAGCGAGCTGGCGGCTTCGGTGGCGAGGAAGGCGCCCTTGGTCAGCCCGTAAAACAGAAACAGCGGCACGCTGAGCGGGCCGGTCGATACCACGATGCCGGTGAGATAGCCGATGACCGCGCCACCGATCGCAAGGTGCCAGAGCTGTGCCTTGAGCTGATGGCGGGCGAGCCAATGCCGCACCGGCACCATCGCGATGAGAAACAACCCGATCGTGATATCGACGGCGTGCGAGGGCAGCACGAGCAACGTTCGCGCGCCAAGCGCGGCGGCGGGAATCCCCGTGGCCGAATAGGCAAGGCAGGCGCGCCAGTCGGCCTCGCGCCACCAGGCGAGGATGCGCGAGAAGTTCGCCATCACGGCCGCCACCGCCATGATAGGCACCGCTTCCTTCGGCCCGTATTGATAGACCAATACCGGCATCAGCATGATCGACGAACCGGTGCCGACAATACCGGAGATCGTGCCGGCGAGCAGGCCGACAATAAGGACAAAAAGGAAGCCCAAGGGTGCTGTCTTTCACGTTTCTCTGATGCTGACACTATGGTGGCAGCAGGATCAGGTTACGACGTCCAGGCGCTACAGGGAAAGGAGCCGATCGTGCCAATCAAGGGAAGCTGCCATTGCGGCCAGACGCAATTCGAGGTGAGCGAGCCGCCGGCGGAGATGACACGCTGTACCTGCTCGCTATGTTCCAAGCGCGGCGCATTGTGGGCTACACGCCGGCGCAATTCCGCCTGACTTCGCTGCTGGAAAATGTCGCGACCTATCTTTGGGGCAGCCGCACCGTCAAACATCATTTCTGCGCCAGTTGCGGCTGCGGCACCTATTCGGAATCGCCCGACTGGTCGAGCGGCAAGCCGGACTTCGACAATCCCAAGGTTGCCGTCAATTCGCGGCTGTTCGACGATTTCGATCTCGACGCGGTGCCGGTGACGGTGATCGATGGCAAAAATCTCTGGTGAGACCGGCGTCGGCCGGTTGCGCTAGGCGGCGTACAACTCAACCGGTGCGTCGAACCCCTTGAGCTGGAATGCTTTCGAAGAGCTGCCTTTCAAATCCGGTTGGGCGCGGTCAAACACTGCTTTCGTCACCAGGATCTGGTCGGCTTCGGCCACCGACTGGGCCCGCGAGGCGGTGTTGACGACGGTGCCGATCGCCGTCAGGTCGCGATGCGAGCGACCGAACTCGCCGAAGCTGAGTTCGCCGGTATGGATGCCGATGCCAATTCCGAGATCGCTGGAAGAGAGACCGTGCGCCTGGACAAGGCTCTCGCGCCGATCGCGCCAGTTGGCCTGGATATCGCGGGCGGCGAGCACGGCGTTTCTGGCGTGCTGCTCCCGCTTCAAGGGAAAATTGAAGACCGCCATCACGGCGTCGCCGATGGTCTTGTTGAGGAGTCCCTCGTGCTCCCAGATCGCGTTGGCGCATTCATCGTAGAATGCGTCGAGCAGTCCGGAAACCGCGTCCGGCGATTGCGACTGCGACAGGCTGGTGTAGCCGCGCAGATCGGCAAACATGATGGTGGCGTCGATAGTGATCTTGCGGGCCCGCATTACCTTCGTGAACATCAGCTCGCAGATGGTGCAGGTATTGGGATTCATCCGGCTTGGACGAATGCCGAACGCACGAAATGGCGCCGAGACCACGCCGCGAAGCGGCACCGGCACATGCATCTGCTCCCAGCATCCCTTGCAGATGAACGATTGTTGCAGCGCCGCCATTTTCAACCTCGATCCACGAGCGCGGCAGGGTATGGCGATCCTATAACCGGCGGTGGGTACGAGCAAGACAGCGTCGCCGCAGCGCACACCTGGCGGCTGGCGGCGAGAGGCAAAGCTGCTAGGATCGCGTCAAAACAGCAGAACGGAGGATCGCCATGGACGCCGTGACGAAGGGCGCGCAGACCGCAGACACGCATTCCCATCTGGTCCGCCCCGACAGCATGGAATGGCAGAAGACCCGTTTTCCCGGTTGCGAGGCCAAGACGCTGCTGTTCGATCGCAAGACCGGCCTGATGACCGCGCTGATGCGGTTCGCGCCGGGCGCGGTGTTGCCCGACCACGAACACGTCAACATCGAGCAGACCTACGTCCTCGAAGGCTCGCTCGTCGACAAGGAAGGTCCAGCGCAGGGCATCGAATGCAAGGCCGGCGAATTCATCTGGCGTGAGGAAGGCAGCCGACACGTTGCGTGGTGTCCACAGGGCGGGCTGATGCTCGCGATCTTCCAGGTGCCGAACAAGTTCTTCGAGGCCGATGGCCGCGTCATCGATGCTGCGGGCGAAGACTGGGACGCGGCGTGGGGGCACACACGAAAGGGCTGACAGCCGTCGTCCTTCCCGTCAAGGCGACGTTTACCATGACGTCCCCCGCCCCCAGCTACCGGTTAAGCCTTGTTTAGGGGCGGCTCGATACCGTGCCGGAATTGACGTGCCGGGGATATCGATGTCGCTCTTCCATGCTTCGGGCCGGATATTGCCTGGCCGCGATCGGCAGGCGGCAGACATCCGGCTGTTACCGCTGCTCTACGGGCTGACGCTGTTCGTCTCGGCGCTGCTTCTGTTCTCGATCCAGCCGATGTTTGCGAAGATGGTGCTGCCGAAACTTGGCGGCGCGCCGGCTGTGTGGTCGGTCGCGATGGTGTTCTTTCAAACGACCCTGCTGGCAGGTTATGCCTACGCTCATGCGCTGAACCGCCTGCTGCAGTCTCGTCGGGCTGCGATGCTCCATCTGGCACTGGTCGGACTCACGGCGATGGCGTTGCCAATTGCCGTCGCGCCGGGATGGTCTGCGCCGCCGCCGGACGGGACGGCGCTTTGGCTGTTTGGATTGTTTGCGGTCTCGATCGGCCTTCCATTCTTCACGCTGTCAGCCAGCGCGCCGCTGCTGCAAAGTTGGTTTGCCGCGAGTGGACACAGGCAGGCGGGCAATCCCTACGTGCTCTACGCCGCGTCCAATCTCGGTTCGTTTGCCGCTCTGTTCGCTTATCCCGTCGCCATCGAGCCGTTCCTGACGCTCAAGGCGCAAACCGCGGCCTGGTCGTTCGGATTTGCGCTGTTTGTCCTGCTTCTGGCCGTCACCAGCCTGTTCACCTCTGGCGCAGCACGGGTCGCCGCGCAGACCCCGCCGCCAGATGAAGTGCGTGCGAATGCGATAGAACGAATGCGCTGGGTCGCGCTCGCAGCGGTGCCATCCGGCCTCGTTATCGCGGTCACAGCGCACCTGACGACCGACATTGCTGCCGCGCCGTTCCTGTGGGTGGTTCCGCTGGCGATATATCTGCTCACCTTCGTCGCCGCGTTTCGCGAAAGGCCGTGGATCGCCCATGCCAACGTGGTCCGATTTGTTCCTTTCGCCGTGGCGCCGCTCGCGGTGAGCCTGATCGGTGGCGAGAAGGTGTTCTGGGTGACGATGATCGCCCTCAATCTCGTCGCGTTCGCGCTCCTGACGCTGATGTGTCATGGCGAACTCTATGGGCGCCGTCCAAGCCCGCAGCGGCTGACGGAGTTTTACCTTTGCACTTCGTTCGGCGGGGTGATTGGCGGAGCGTTTGCGGGCCTGCTGGCGCCGCAGATATTCAACGGCAATTACGAATATCCGATCCTCGTCGCGCTGGCGGTGCTGTGCATGCCGGGATTCTTCGCCGGCGGCATCCGCAAGGCAGCGACTGAACTTTGGCCGTGGCTTCTGCCTAGCGCGGTCCTGGCACTCATTTGGTATTTCACTCGGCTGCCGTTATCTGCGACCCTGGAGCTGCCGTTTCAAGTGGTGCTCGTGCTGCTGGCGGCCGCGATGTTGTTTCTGCGGCAGCGGCTGATGTGCTTCTTCGCACTCGTGGTCCTGAGTTTTACCGTCACCGGCCTGTGGCGCCCCGGAATAGCGCCGATCGAAACGGCCCGCAGTTTCTTCGGCGTCCACAGGGTGGCCGAAGTTTCCGAGGGCAGGGTTCGTATCCTCTATCACGGCACCACGATCCATGGCGCTCAGCGGCTGCGCAACGAGCACGGAACGCTGGTGGGTGGCTCGCCGAGGCCGCTGACCTACTACTACCCGGAAGGTCCGCTGGCCGAAGCGATCAATGCCGCCCGCGCCGCCCATGGTGCTCTCGGGCGTGTCGCCGTGGTCGGGCTCGGTACGGGATCGCTGGCCTGCCATCGCAAAGCCGGGGAGCACTGGACCTTTTTCGAGATCGATCCGGAAGTGATCCGCATCGCGCGGGATCCGCATCTTTTTTCGTTCTTGTCGAGTTGCGCGGCCGATGCACCGGTCGTCGCCGGCGATGCGCGACTGACGCTGGAGGCCTCGCCCGGCCGTTATGACCTGATCGTTCTGGATGCTTTTTCGTCCGATAGCATCCCGGCGCATCTGCTGACGCGCGAAGCGCTGGCGGGATATCTCGCGAAACTCTCGCCCCGCGGCGTGATCGTCGCGCATATTTCCAACCGTTACCTCGATCTCACCCCGGTGGTGGCCAACGTCGCCCGGTCCCAAGGGCTGGTCAGCTTCCTTCGTGAGGATGACAGTGCGGGCGATTTCATGACGACATTCGCGTCCAATGCCCGGGTCGTCGCAATGGCGCGCGCAGCCGGAGATATCGGAAGCGTCGCGGAAAGATGGACCGTATTGCATCCGGATTCCAACAGCGCGTTGTGGACGGATGACTATTCCAACATTCTGGGCCTCATGCTGCGCCGGAAATTCGGCGGGTAGAGGCTGCGCGAGCAGCTACTTCAGCACAATCCACGCCGGCGCATGGTCACTGGCGCCTGCCTCGCCGCGGATCTTGCGATCGACGCCGGCCTTGATCAGGCGCGGCGCGATGGCGGGGCTGAGAAGCAGGTGATCGAGCCGCAATCCGGCGTCGCGCGGCCAGCGGTTGCGCTTGTAATCCCAGAACGTGAACATCGGCTTTGACGGGTGCAGGGTCCGGATCGCGTCCGTCCAGCCCTGGTCTACCAGCGCCTTGAATGCTGCACGGCTCTTGGGCTGGATGAGGGCGTCCTTGTCCCAGGACTTGGTCGGATAGATATCGAGGCCAGTCGGCGCCACGTTGTAGTCGCCGGCCAGCACCACGGGGATATCCTGCTTGAGCAGTTTTGCGGCATGCGACCGCAGCCGTTTGAACCAGTCGAGCTTGTAGTCGAATTTCGGCCCGGGCTGCGGATTGCCGTTCGGCAGATAGATGCTGGTGACGAGGATGCCGTTGACGGCGGCCTCGATGTAGCGCGCCTCGTCATCGTTGCGATCACCGGGCAGGGCGGTGCGGGTCAACACTGGTTCGGTCTTTCGCGCCAGAATGGCAACGCCGTTCCAGGTCCTCTGCCCACGCCATATCGCGCCGTAGCCGGCCTTCTCGATAGCCATAATTGGGAACTCGGCGTCGGTCGATTTCAGTTCCTGCAGACAGACGACATCGGGCTTGGCTGCGCGCAGCCAGCGCAACAGGTTGGGCAAGCGGCGGTTGACATTATTAATGTTGAAGGTCGCGATCTTCATGTAGAGCTAACCGGCATCACTATGCTTCGCCTGACACCTGGAGACTCCATGTCGAAATTGCGCTTCGTCATTCCCGTGCTCGCCATCGGATGCTCCGGATCAGCGGTTGCTCAAACCACCGACCAGCGCGGCGCCTGCAAGGCGGACTATGACAAGTATTGCGCCGGTACGCTGCCCGGCGGTGGCCGTGTCGTTGCATGTCTAAACAAGCAGCAGCACCAACTCAGCGATGCCTGCAGACAAGTGTTGGCTAGCCGGAAGAAACAGTAGAACAGGGCAACACGCCGCGGAGCAACACAGAGAGCAACAACTAAGTGGAAGCGGCAGCCGGCTCCGCCGGAGGCGGAGCAGGGACCTCTGCAGTGGCATTGCCGCCCTTGTAGATCCGCGCATAGCGCTTGCCGAGGCTGGTCATCACTTCGTAGCCGATGGTGCCGAAGTGATGGGCGAGTTCGTCGACCGTAATGCCTTCGCCGATCAGCGTCACCATATGGCCGCGCCGCACCGCGTTCTTGTCGAGATCGGTGATGTCGACCGCCGTCAGATCCATTGAAATCCGCCCCGCGATCGGGCAGCGCTTGCCGGCAACCACCACCTCGGCGCCGCGGGTACCGTCATTGGAGCTGGCCGCGCGGAAGTAACCGTCGGCATAGCCCGCGGCGACGATCGCTATTCGGGTCGGACGCCGCGCCGTCCAGGTGCCGCCATAGCCGACGGTATCGCCGCGCTCGACGTTGCGGATCTGCACGATGCGGGCCTTCAGTTCGACGACCGGCTGCATCGGGTTGTCGGCCTCGGGCGTCGGATTGATGCCATAGAGCGCGCAGCCCGGCCGCACCATGTCGAACTGGAACTGGGCGCCGAGGAAGATGCCGGACGAGTTCGCCAGCGACGCCGGAACGCCCGAGAACAGGCTGGCGATTTCGCGGAAGGCTGTGAGCTGCCTGGCATTGGCGGGATTGTTGAGCAGTTCCGCCGAGGCGAGGTGGCTCATCACGAGCGTGATGCCGTGATCCCCGGCATTGATGCGCGGGATGATGCCCTGCGCCTCGGTCACAGTCAGGCCGAGCCGGTTCATGCCGGTATCGATATGGATGGCGGCGCCGCCCGACCAGCCGGAGCGGCGGCAGAACACGTCCCATTCAGCGAGTTCGTTGAGGTCGCCGATTACCGGCTTGCAGTCGATCTTGGCATAGGCGTCGCCGGTGTTCTGGAAGAAGCCGCCGAGCACGTAGAGCGCCGCTTCCGGCACCGCCGCACGGACCACGCGGGCCTCATCGAGCGTGGCGACGAAAAACGTCTTGCAGCCGGCGCCGGCAAGCGCACGCGCCACCTGCTCGGCACCGCAGCCATAGCCGTCCGCCTTGACGACACCGGCGCATTCGGCCGGCACCGCCGTCTTCTCGAGCTTGCGCCAGTTGGCGACGATGGCGTCGAGGTCGACCGTCAGCACGCCGGTTGCGGCGGCAAGTACGGCAGCCTGGTTCGCCTCGGGCGAGAGCAGGGTGCCCTGCGGAATGGATTTGGGATCAGGAGCGACGTTCATGCCACGGTTTTACGCGGCGGAACGCTGCGGTTCAACTGCTGCGCTCAGTGCTCATAGCTGCGGTCGGGCAGACTACCGTCGTGCGCAAGGTCGCTGAATCGCGTGAACTGGCCCTCGAACTGCAGGTCCACGGTGCCGGTCGGGCCGTGGCGCTGCTTGGCAATGATAACTTCGGCCTTGCCGTGCACCAGCGACATGTCGAGCTGCCACTTCTCGTATTCGGGGGTACCGATGCGCGGCTCCTTGTTCTGGAGGTAATATTCCTCGCGGTACACAAAGATCACGACATCGGCGTCCTGTTCGATCGAACCGGATTCACGCAGATCGGACAGTTGCGGGCGCTTGTCGTCACGGTTTTCGACCTGACGCGAGAGCTGCGACAGTGCGATGATGGGAACGTTGAGCTCCTTGGCGAGTGCCTTCAAACCGGTGGTGATTTCCGTCACTTCCTGCACGCGATTGTCCGAGCGCTTGCCCGATCCCTGCAGCAGCTGGATGTAGTCGATCACGATGAGGTCGAGCCCCTTCTGCCGCTTCAGCCGCCGCGCCCGTGCGGTAAGCGCAGAGATCGAAAGGCCGCCGGTTTCGTCGACATAGAGCGGCAGCGACTGTAATTCGATCGAGTAATCGCGGATCTTCTCGAAGTCGGCCTCGCTGATGCCGCCGCGGCGGATCATGCTGGAGGAAATGCTGGTCTGTTCGGCCAGGATACGTGTGGCCAGCTGCTCGCCCGACATTTCGCAGGAGAAGAAGCCGACGATGCCGCCATTGACGGTCTTCATCGTGCCATCGGCCTGAACTTCGGCGCGGTGCGCCTTGGCGATGTTGTAGGCGATGTTGGTGGCGAGCGACGTCTTGCCCATGCCGGGGCGGCCGGCGAGGATGATCAAGTCGGACGCCTGCAGGCCGCCCATCTTGGTGTCGAGGTCGCGCAGGCCGGTGGCAACGCCCGACAGGCTTCCGTCGCGCTGGAAGGCCTTGGCCGCCATGTCGACGGCGGTGGTCAGCGCCTGCGAGAAGCGCTGGAAGCCGCCGTCATAACGGCCGGATTCGGCGAGTTCGTAGAGCTGGCGCTCGGCGTCCTCGATCTGCGCGCGCGGGGCAAAATCCACCGGCGCGTCGAAGGCGACATTGACCATGTCCTCGCCGATCCGGATCAGGTCGCGGCGCAGCGACATGTCGTAGACCGTGCGGCCGTAATCCTGCGCGTTGATAATCGTGGTGGCTTCCGCCGCCAGCCGCGCGAGGTATTGGCCAACCGTCATGCCGCCGATATCGGTGTCAGCCGGCAGGAAGGTTTTCAACGTCACGGGCGTCGCGACCTTGCCCATCCGGATCAGGCTGCTGGCGGTCTCGAAAATGGTCTGGTGGATCGGCTCGAAGAAGTGCTTCGGCTCCAGAAAGTCGGAAACCCGGTAGAACGCGTCGTTGTTGACCAGGATAGCACCCAGCAGGCTCTGTTCCGCCTCGATATTGTGCGGCGCGCTCCGGAAGGCGGGAGTTCCCGCGTCGGGAGCAAGCTTGAGAACGTTCGAATCAGTCAGAGCCATGGCGTCAGGTTATGCAGTTGGTTTCCGGCGTTGCCAGCATTTCCGCAAGGGGGGCGGCGATAAAGCGCCTGTCCCGGGCAAAGCGGAAGCAAAAGCTCGCCGCTATGCACCGTTCTTCAAAAATGTGGATGAATCCGACGCGTGGTCGGCGCGAAGCTTGACGGGGTTTCGGCCGAAATCGGGCGCTGCCGGAGCGGCTTCCACGAAAATGCCAGGTAAAATCTTAGGAGAGCCTGAACCTTATCGTCACCCGGACAGACCTATTCCGACGGGGCGACGTTTTCGAGCCGCGACCTTAAGCGTTGATCAAACCAGCATCAGGTAGAGGAACGCGAACAGGGCGGCGGCCACGCCGATTGCTATCAAGGCATAATCGATCCGGATGTCGGACTCGAACGGAGCTGGGTAGGTCTGCTGGCTCATGGCGCGAGATGTACGACGGACCGCCAAAGGTCTCTGTGAAGTAGATCACATCGGATGTGATTTTCTTCGCGGCAGAATGGATTGGTTACGAAATCGGGAACGCGCTGGCGATTTTCGAGTTGCCAGTTGTAACGACCAAAGGGACAAGGCGATGGGTCAGCAACTCCAGGGATGGCGATCGGCAAGCAGCCAGCGCTTGTGGCTGTCGATGCTGATTGACGCTATGGAAGAGACTTCGCGCCCGGAACGGCGTGCCGAGCCCTGCGATGGTGAGTTGCTAGCCGCGCTGCGAGCCCAGCTCGCCCGTCCGGCCCTTCTTCGCACGCCTTACACTTCAGCTTACAGCCTGCGGAACTGACCCGCCCCCCACTTGCGGCGGCCTATTCGCCCGCCAGCCGCAGCCGCGGCTTCTTTCCGAGTTCCATGCGCCGCAGCCTCGCTTCTTCCCGGGTAATGTAGCCGCGCGTCATCGGCACGATCCCTTGGCGCTTGGTGAGCTGGATCTGGAAATTCATCAGGTTCTGCTTCCGGAACGACATCTCGGACGCCGCCAGATAAAATTCCCACATGCGGGCAAACCGCTCGTCGTAAAGGCGTACCGCCTCATCACGCCGCGCCATGAAGCGGTCGCGCCACGCCTTGAGCGTTTCGGCGTAGTGAAGCCGCAGGATTTCGATGTCGCAGACCAGAAGGCCCGCCTTCTCGATCGCAGGGATGACTTCGGAAAGGGCCGGGATATAGCCGCCGGGGAAGATGTATTTCGTAATCCACGGGCTCGACACATCGGGCCCTGTCGAGCGGCCGATCGAATGCAGCACCATGACGCCGTCGTCGCTGAGAAGTTCGGCGCAACGCCGGAAAAACGTTTCATAGAAATCGATGCCGACATGCTCGAACATGCCGACCGATACGATCCGGTCAAACGGGCCGGCAATGTCGCGGTAGTCGCTCAGCACGAATCTGGCCGACCCCGACAGGCCGTTCTCAGCGGCGCGGGCATTTGACGCCTGCAATTGCTCCGAAGACAGCGTGATGCCGGTAACATCGGCTCTGGCCATTTCGGCGAGATAGAGGCCGAGGCCACCCCAGCCCGAGCCAACGTCGAGCACGCGATTGCCGCGTCCGATCAGGAGCTTGGCGGCGAGGTGGCGCTTCTTGGCGAGTTGGGCATCGTCGAGCGTGGTATCCGGCGTTTCGAAATAGGCGCAACTGTATTGTCTGTCGGCGTCGAGGAAGAGCGAATAGAGCCGCCCGTCGAGATCGTAGTGATGGGCGACGTTGTTTTTCGCCCGGCCGCGCCAATTGAATTGTCTGATGTGCCTGCCGAAATAACGCAGCCACCACTGCAGCTTGGCCCAGCGCGGCAGCATTTCGGGCTGGCCGAGCAGGATCTCCAGCGCGTCCGCGATCGAGCCGTTCTCGACCACGAACGTGCCGTCCATATAGGCTTCGCCCAGCGCCAGTTCGGGATTGAGAAGAATCCGCAGTTGCGTGCGTTCGTTCAGGAATCTCGCCGATACTGCGTGGCCGGTTCCATCCCCGCAGGTAAATCTGGCCCCACTCGCGGACGTGAAGGTCATCGTGCCGCGGCGAATGAATTGACTGAGGAAATAACGCAACAACCGATCCATCGAAGCACCAATGGAGCCAGCGATTCGTTACATCGACACACCCAGGAAAAGTTGGTTCCAGAATGGCTCCATATTATCATAAGTACGATGGTGCCGCGGCGCTAGTGTGTTGGAGTCAAAGCCCTTATTCCCGAAAGCCACAATCACGCAGATGCGCAATAAGCGCGCTTCCATTCGCGTCATAATCGTCTAAAAGGTGACCCCGCCGGCGGCACGTGAGGACGCGTGCAGGCGATTCTACCTCTGGAGAAGCAGGGAATGTTGAGCCGAGCGCTCAGTTCAGCGACGGTGATGCTCCTGATCGGCTGCTTCATGGCAGGCGTGGCGCGGGCGCAAAATCTCGACGCCGGCAAGAGCCCCTCCCAAATCTTCTCGAGCACCTGCAATGCCTGCCACAAGAGCCCGCGTGGCCTGTTGAAGAACGTGTCGACGTCGTCGTTGCCGGGCTTTCTGCGCCAGCATTACACGACCGGTACTGACATGGCCTCGGTGCTGTCCTCCTACCTGATATCCAACGGTGCTGCCGACCCCCGGTACCAGAGCAAGGATCAGGCGAAGAAGGACGCCAGGCAGAAGGATGCCAAACAGGACGGCAGGACGGATCAGCCCGACCGATTCAGCTTCGGCCGCCGGCAGCCGCCGGCCCAGGAGGCCCGGCCGGACGCCGCCGGAACCTCGCCGCAAGGCGAGGGCACGCGTCCCGGCCGCGACGCGAAGCGGGCCGCACGGCCACAAACACCGCCCGAGGCGGCCAAGCCTGCAGATGGCGAGGCCCCGGTACGGGCGGCGACCGACAGCAAATCGGGCGGCAGGCAGAAGCAGGGCCGGCGCGGCAGGCCTCCGGTTGAGGAACCGCCGAAAACCGAGCAGCCGGTCCAGGGCGAAGCCTCAAAGGAGGATGCGTCCAGGGATGCCGCCAAGGATGCCGCCAAGGCCGAAACCGACGCGACCGATCCCGGCAAGACCGACGCGATCAAGAGCGAAGGCGACAAACCGGCCAGCGAGGCGGCGAAGTCCGTAGGCGAGCCGGAAAGACCGGCACGTGAGAGCCAATCCGAGACGGCCAAGGTCGATGCTCCCAAGGAGAGCGTCGGCAGCGAGCCGAATCCGCTGCGGCCCGATCCGGTGCCTCCGATCACACCTGCGCCGCCAGCATCCGCGGCCACCGCGCCCGATCCGGCTGCGAGCTCCCTCGAGGCCACGCCAGTGCCCGCGGCCCCTCCGCCGGCGACCGCTACGGCCCCCGCCGCACCGCCGGTCGCGCCCGCCGGCCCGCCCATGCCGCCTATCTCACGATAAAAATTCCAGATGCGGAATGTCGGTCGGCCACACCGCTTGACCATATCTAGAGCGTTGCTCTAGAGTGCTGATCTAGTCGAGATCGAGGCGACGGCGAATGAGCGCGGCACGCGAGGATCTGCTGGAAGCGGGATTGGCGGTGTTCGACCGCGACGGTTTCGAGGGCGCCACCGTGGCTGCCATCAGAACCCGCGCCCGGGCGTCCAACGGCAGCTTTTTCCACTTCTTCGGCTCGAAGAAGGAACTGGCCGGCACGCTCTTTCTGGAAATTCTCGCCCGCTACCATGCAGCCGTCATTGCCGCAGTCGATGAGCGCTGCGGCGCGCGGGAAGGCGTGGCGCGCCTGATCCGCGCCCATCTCGAATGGGTCGTCAGCTCCAGGCGCGAGGCGCGCTATCTGTTCGAGATTTCCCGCAGCGAGTGGACCGAGGAGATCCGCGGCGCGCAGCGCGCACAGAATTCGCGTCTGGTGGAAGCCGTCGAGCGATGGCGCGCACCGCTGGTCGAGCGCGGCGAATTGTTGCCGATGACGTCGTCGGTGTTCTTTAGCCAAATCATCGGACCGGCGCAGATATTTTGTCGCGCATGGCTGTCGGGCCGCGACCGCGCCGATCCAAGAGAGCAGGCCGAATTGCTGATCGCCTGCGCCATCCGCGCGGTGGTCGCGCCCGATGCGATCCAACAACCGGGAGAAGCCAAATGAATGCGAACAACGATCCCGACTTCGCCCCGATCGCGATCCGGATCCGCGACAATGTCGGCCGCCAGGGATTCATGAATCATATAGGGGCCGAACTGTCCGAACTGACCCGCGGCACGTGCACGCTTGAGGTCAACCGTCGGCCGGAGTTGCTGCAGCAGAACGGCCTGTTCCACGGCGGCGTCACCGCCTTTCTCGTCGACAACGCCACCACGATTGCTGCTGCGGCATCGCGCGGCCAATCGGCGCTGACGGCCGAATACAAGCTGAACCTGCTGTCGCCGGCGACAGGCGAGCGCCTGATCTGCCGCGCGCGCGTGATCAAGCCCGGACGTCAGGTTGCCGTGGTTGCGGCCGACGTGTTTTGCGTAACCGGTGGCATCGAGAAGCACACCGCGACCGCGCTCGCCTCGATCGCGATGCTGGACGAGAAGGCGGCTGCCAGAATTCCAAGCCCGGCCTGAGGGCCGGGCTTGATGTCGTCTTGAAGCGCCAGAGCGACAGAGGCTTACTTCTCGGTCGCGGCTGGGGCGACCTCGTCGTGCTGGGCTTCCGGATCGAAGAACTCGCCCGCGGCGGCGAGCGCCTCGGCGGCGGCGTCCTGATCTTCTTGACGGGTCGAAATGTCCTCGCCGCGGTTGATGCGCTCGGCTTCGTCGGCGCTGCGCGCCACGGTGACGCTCACGCTGACTTCGACTTCCGGATGCACGGCAATGGCGATCTCGTGCTTGCCGATGGTCTTGATCGGGGCGTCGAGCAGAACCTGGCTGCGGCTGATGGTGACGCCGTCGGCCTCGAACGAAGCGATGATATCGCGCACGCTCACCGAGCCGAACAGCTGGCCGGTCTCAGAGGCCTGACGCAGCACGATCACGTTGCGGCCGTTAATCTTCTCCGCGACCTTGGTGGCTTCGCCCTTGGCCTTGAGGTTGTTGGCCTCGAGTTCGGCCTTCATGCCGTCGAACTTGGCGCGGTTGTCGGCGGTGGCGCGCAACGCCTTGCCGCGCTTGAGCAGAAAGTTGCGGGCGTAGCCGTCGCGTACTTTGACGACTTCGCCCATCTGACCGAGCTTGGCGACGCGTTCCAACAAGATGACTTCCATTTTCGTTCTCCTTTGATGTTCGTATTCGATTGCGTGGATGTTTGCAGTTTCAGGATGCGGGCAGCGGTGGCGGCTTGCCGCGCAGATAGCGTTGGCGAAGTCCGAAGACGGCGTCGGCAAGCCCGAGCGCGATCATTGCGAGAACGGGCCAGCCGAACACGATAACGATCGCGTAGGCACAGCAGAGCCAGAAGCCGCGACTTTTGAGCGCCAGCGTCAGCGTGTGCAGCACGGCAAAGCCGGTGAGGCCATAGGCCATCATCAGCGCGGTGGTCGCGATCTGCGCGAACATCGCGGCGAGCCCGCCGATAAAACAAAAAGCCAGCGCGACCGATAGCGCCACCAGCGTCATCGGCGGCAATTCCGCGCTCCTCAGGTCAGGCCACGGCCGCTGCAGCCGGCCCGAGGTCGCGGTGACCTTTCCGGCAAGCCAGAGATTGAGCGTCAGCGTCATCGTGGCGACGACCGTTGCGGCGGCGGGAGCGATGATGGCGAGAGCGGTTACCCAGCGCTCGATATCTGCCGATGGCGTAGTTCCTCGCGGCGTCAGAATTCGCATGAGACCCCGGCGCAGCACGCCGTTGATGGCCTCGGCGTCGCCACCAAGCGTCAGCATGGCCGCGATCGTGGTCAGCGCGGCAAAGCCGGCGATCCAGAGCAGGATACGGCCGACCGGATACCATTCGAGCTGAACCGCAGCGGGTGCCGAACCGTCTTCAGCGGCGGCGGCAGGCAGCGGCCGTCCCAGCAGGGCAAGATGGCCGAGCCACCAGGCCGGCACGGCCACGGTAATCGCAAAGGCGATGCAATAGGCCAGGCCAAAAATCGCACCGAGGCCTGCGGCCGCGGCGATGCCGCCGATCGTCGCCGCTAGCGGACCCCATCCGAGCGCCACCACCATCAGCGGCAGCGGCGCCAGATAGAACAGCAGCAATGAGATCAGCGCGCCCGAGATGATCGAGGCGAACATCAGCGCCGACGCGCAGCCGGCGGCAAGACCAATGAGGACAATCGCGATCATCAGCTGTCCCGCTCCTTTCGAGCGGTTAGAGGTCGTCTCGACCCCAACCATCGGCGACCGGACGACCCCGGAAGCCTTATGAATGAATACGACCGGCGGCGCGGACGCCGCCGGTCGAAGATATTAGCGAATGACGTAGGGCAAGAGGCCGAGGAAACGCGAGCGCTTGATGGCGCGCGCGAGTTCGCGCTGCTTCTTGGCAGAGACGGCGGTGATGCGGCTCGGCACGATCTTGCCGCGCTCGGAGACGTAACGCATCAACAGCTTGGAATCCTTGTAGTCGATCTTCGGCGCATTCGGACCCGTGAACGGGCAGGTCTTGCGGCGACGGAAAAACGGACGGCGTGCACCAGCTTCAGCCATGATTCTTACTCCTCTTCCGTCGCTTCAACGGCTTCTTCGCGCGGACGGCGCGGGCCACGGTCGCCACGGAAGCCGCCGCCTTCACGATCGCCACGGAAGCCACCTTCGCGGTCGCCGCGGAAGCCGCCGCCACGATCGTCGCGCTCGCGGTCACGATCGGCCTTGCGCATCATCGCCGAGGGACCTTCCTCGTGCTCTTCGACGCGGACGGTGAGGTAGCGGATGACGTCTTCGGAGATTCGCTCCTGGCGCTCGATCTCGGTGACCGCAGCAGA
Organism: Bradyrhizobium sp. WYCCWR15520; assembly: GCF_056174665.1. Classification (NCBI taxonomy): domain Bacteria; kingdom Pseudomonadati; phylum Pseudomonadota; class Alphaproteobacteria; order Hyphomicrobiales; family Nitrobacteraceae; genus Bradyrhizobium; species Bradyrhizobium sp. WYCCWR15520. The sequence continues at coordinate 102,430 of NZ_JBWBWM010000013.1, read as the reverse complement.
GGGCGCATCGATGTTCATCAGCACGAAGTGTGCCTTGCGGTTCTTGTTCATGCGGTAGGTGAGGGAACGCACGCCCCAGTTCTCGGTCTTGGTGACCTTGCCGCCGAGCCCTTCGACGATGCCCGTCATCTGGGTGGTCAGCTCTTCGACCTGCTGGGTGCTCGCATCCTGACGCGCGAGAAAAACATGCTCATAAAGAGGCATGGGTGTCCTTTCCTGGTGTTGGCGCGGTTCCCGGCGGCAAGCCCTTCGAGACCTTCGGAAAGGACTCGATATTGCTCAGAAGGCGGAAGCACGGGACGACGGGCCGACTGGCCCTGCCACATCAATCCGAACGATGAATTGCTGAGACCGTCCGTTCAGCTCCCGGCCGGGATCCACGGATGCGCGGGTTATAAGGATTTTGCGCGGACTGGCAAGGCTTCGCGTGCTTCGAAAAAGCCGATCTTGACATATTTGTTTGTATATCATACAAATAAGGATCGGAGGTAAAATGGCTCCCAAGTCCGTTCAAACAACTCCGGAAATGCCGGCCGACGATCCCAGGCACGCGGCCCGCGCAACCAGGACCGCCGGGCGCCAGATGCGCTCGCGCCTGCTCGATGGCGCCAGCCGCCTGTTCAAGGAGCGGGGCCTTGCCGGCACCTCGATCTCCGACATTGCGGCGGCCGCAGACGCGTTTCCGAGCCAGATCACCTATTATTTCCGCACCAAGGAGGCGCTGTTCGTCGAGGCCGCTTGCCGCGAGATGCTCTATCTGGCGCGCGCGACCGAGCAGGCGGCACTCCAGGCCCACACGCCGCGGCAATACACCCTCGCACTGGCGGAGACGGTGACGGCGACAGATTCAGTGGCCTTCTTCGCCGAAGCCCTGACGCTCACCAGACGCCGCCAGGATCTCGCGCCGCTGGTTGAGCGCACGATCGAGCGCCTGCACAGCGAAGGCGCGCGCGCCTATGCGAGCCAGGTCGAGCGCCACGGCTGGCGCTCGCTCCGCGCGCCCGAGGAAAGCTCGCGGCGATTTTGGGCGGTCGCGATCGGCGTCATGGTCGAAGGTAATGCGATGGGGCGATCGGCCGAGGATTTGTGCGGCGAAATGCTGCGCGTACTCGGCGAGCAGGCCACGCCGCCGCCGGGGGCCGACAGCGCCAGGCTGCGTTTGGTTGACGACCATGACAAACCCGACGGGGAGGGATCATCATGACCGCACTCCGCATGCGTGCTCGCGATTTTCTGAGCGAGGATCAATTGATCGCCGTCCGCGAGCGCGTGACGTGGAAAGGCATCGCCCTGATCGCCCATGCCTGGGCGCTGATATTGGGCTCGATCGCGCTGGTCGCGTGGTGGCCCAACCCGCTGACCTTTCTGGTGGCGGTCGGCATCATCGGTTCGCGCCAGCTCGGGCTCGCGATCCTGATGCATGACGGCGCGCATGGATGCTTGTCGGCGGACGAGAAGGTCAATCTGACGCTCAGCCAATGGTTCTGCGCTTACCCGGTCTTTGCCGAAACCCGAGCCTATCGCCGCTATCACCTGCAGCATCATGCGCGCACGCAGCAGGAAGACGATCCCGATCTGATCTTGTCGGCGCCGTTTCCGATCACGTCGATGAGCTATCGGCGCAAGTTCTTCCGCGATATCACCGGACAGACCGGCTATCAGCAGCGCAAGGCGCAGTTCTTGAATGCGCTGGGGCCGAAGGAGTGGCCGCTGTCGCAACGCGCGGCGCATTTCTGGGAAAAACTTGGCCCGCAATGTGCGGTCAATGCCGTGATGTTTGCAGGCCTTGCCGCCGCCGGCGTGTGGTGGGCCTATCCGCTGTTGTGGCTATTGCCGCTGCTCACGTGGCAGATGGTGATCACGCGCATCCGCAACATTGCCGAGCACGCGGTCGTTCCCGACTCGAGCGATCCCTTGCGCAATACCCGCACCACGCACGCCAATTTCCTCGAACGGCTGTTCATCGCGCCTTATTATGTGAACTATCACCTCGAGCACCATTTGCTGTTCTACGTGCCCTGTTACAACCTGCCGCGCGTCCACCGCATCCTGTCTGAAAGCAGCTACGCGGAGCGGATGGAAGTGCAGCCGGGTTACGCTGCCGTGCTGCGGCTCGCGACCGCCAGACCCAACCACGAGGACCGTCCCGGCAAACTGGCAAGCATCGCGCGCCGGGCGCGGGCCGGGGCGGCGGAGGTTGGTGGCGACCAGGCCACAGGCGGGTTCTAGACAACACCTTGCGTACCCATAGGTGATGGCCTTGAGTGCCATCGGTCGTGGAGGACCTGCGCCAATGATCGATCTGACCACCTTGGTTGCCTATGCGGCGGTTGTGCTCGGCTTTGTTTTCATTCCGGGCCCTGCCACGCTCCTCACAGTCGCACGGGCAACGAGTTCGGGCACAAGGGCGGGAATCGCTACCGGCTTCGGGATCGCGGCCGGCGACATGATTCATACTTTCACGGCGATTGTCGGTATCTCGGCGATCATTGCCACTTCGGCGGTGCTGTTCAGCATCATCAAATATATTGGCGCCGCATATCTCGTTTACCTCGGCATTCGGGCGATTCTTGAGAGGGCGCCGGCAAATCCGACAGCAGGCACACTGCCAATTTCGGCCGGCAAGGCGTTCAGGCAGGCTATCTTGGCCGAGGTGCTGAACCCAAAAACCGCGCTTTTCTTCCTTGCGTTTCTCCCCCAGTTCGTGGTGCCTGAAAACGGATCGGTTGCGCTTCAACTGACGATCCTGGGGATCCTTTTTGTCCTGTTGGGGCTGGTCAGCACAGTGGTCTTTGCGGTGTGTGCGGGACGGCTAGGCAACTTTCTCCGTCGAAACCCCACCGTGCTGAAATGGCAGGGCAAGGTCGTTGGCGGCATCTATTGCGCGTTGGGCGCCCGGTTGGCGCTGCAGGAACGCTAAGCCTGCCGCCCCAATTCCGGCCTTCCAGATAATGCGTCATTCCGCAGCGCGGCTTGACATCCCGGCCTCGGTCAGTGTCTTACGGCCCCATTCTAACGAGGGAGCGCCGATGACGGCTGCATTTACGTTTCCGGGCCAGGGTTCCCAGGCGGTCGGTATGGGTAAGGCCTTGGCGGAGGCCTTTCCGGCCGCGCGGGCAGTGTTCGACGAGGTTGATTCGGCGCTCGGTGAGAAGCTGACGGCGATCATCTGGGATGGCCCCGCGGAGACCCTCCAGCTCACCGAAAATGCCCAGCCAGCGCTGATGGCGGTATCGATCGCCACGCTGCGGGTGTTGGAGACCGAGGCGGGCTTTTCCGTCGGGCGGGATGCGGCCTTCGTAGCCGGCCATTCGCTCGGCGAATATTCCGCACTGGCCGCGGCCGGCAGCCTCAGCGTCAGCGACACCGCGCGCCTGCTGCGCACCCGTGGTCTTGCGATGCAAAAGGCGGTGCCGGTCGGCGTCGGCGCGATGGCAGCACTGCTCGGGCTCGACTATGAGGCCGCGATGGCCGTCGCCAGCGAAGCCGCGCAAGGGCAGGTCTGCCAGGCGGCCAACGACAATGGCGGTGGGCAGGTGGTGGTGTCCGGCGACAAGGCGGCCGTCGATCGTGCCGTAGAAATCGCCAAAACGAAGGGCGCCAAGCGCGCGATGTTGCTCCCGGTATCGGCGCCTTTCCATTGCAAGTTGATGCAACCCGCCGCCGACGCGATGGCGCAAGCGCTGGTCGGTGTAACGATCAAGGCGCCGGCCTCGCCGCTGGTGTCGAACGTGCTTGCTTCGCCGATCACCGACCCCGACGAAATTCGCCGCCGCCTGATCGAGCAGGTCACCGGCACCGTTCGCTGGCGCGAGTCGGTCGCCTACATGGCAGCGCACGGCGTCACGCGATTCTTCGAAATCGGCGCCGGCAAGGTGCTGAGCGGACTGGTGAAGCGTATCGCCGACGGCGCGGTCGGCGTGTCGGTCGGGGGACCCAATGACATTGCCGCCGCCAAGGATGCATTGGCGGCTTCGGCCTAAAGCTCCCGGAAGGAGAGATTGATGTTCGATTTGACAGGCAGGACAGCGCTGGTGACCGGCGCGACCGGCGGCATTGGTGGGGTGATTGCGCAAGCATTGCACGGGCAGGGTGCGACGGTGGCAATTTCCGGCACGCGCCGCGACGTGCTGGAGTCGTTTGCCGGCAAGCTTGGCGATCGCGTCCACGTGCTGCCCTGCAATCTCTCCGACAGCGCGCAAGTCGAGGGGCTGGTGCCGGCGGCGGAAGCCGCGATGGGGCAGGTCGATATTCTGATCGCCAATGCCGGCATCACGCGCGACAATCTTTTTGTGCAGTTGCGTGACGAGGATTGGGATGATGTCATCCAGGTCAATCTGACTGCGACTTTCCGTCTCGCCCGCGCCGCAACCAAGCTGATGATGCGCAAGCGCTTCGGCCGGATTATTGCGATCACCTCGATCGTCGGCGTGACCGGCAATCCCGGCCAGGCCAACTACACCGCGTCGAAGGCGGGAATCATCGGCCTGATCAAGACGCTGGGCGCGGAATACGCCAAGCGTAACGTAACCGCCAATTGCATCGCGCCGGGCTTCATCAAGACGCCGATGACGGATGCGCTCAACGACAAGCAGCGCGAGACCATCCTGGCAAAGGTTCCTGCAGCGCGGCTGGGGACGCCCGAGGACATCGCCGCGGCGGCCGTCTATCTCGCCTCGAACGAGGCGGCTTACGTCACCGGCCAGACGATTCACGTCAACGGCGGAATGGCCATGATTTGAGCGAGTTATTGCCCCGATCAATGCGGCCAAAGGCCGTTTTCCGGGGTGGGTGAGGCTTGTAGTCAAGGCTTGGGAAGTATGGTAACCGAACCCCCGACGGATGGGCAAACAAGGCCATTGCAGGATTTTGAAACCCTGTATATTGGCGTGGCGACGCCTGCCGTTCGCCGGGGCTTTGTCGGCTACCACCGTGCCGAATCAAGACTATGCGCGATAGCGAAGGAAGTTTAACGACCACGATAGCTCGTAGCGTCTCTGTAGCGTCTTGGGGTCGGGTCCAATGGAACAAGCACGAGGTTGAAGATGAGTGAGATTGGCGAGCGGGTTAAGAAGATTGTGGTCGAACACCTCGGTGTTGAACCCGATAAGGTTGTCGACAACGCAAGTTTCATCGATGACCTCGGCGCCGACAGTCTCGACACCGTCGAGCTTGTGATGGCATTTGAAGAAGAGTTCGGTTGCGAGATTCCCGACGACGCCGCCGAGACGATTTTGACCGTTGGCGACGCGACGAAGTTTCTTGAGAAGAACGCGAAAAGCTGACGTCCCGGGCGGGTAGAGACAGAGCCGGACGGGCCGTTGTCGAACGGTCCCCCGGTTTCTTGTTTTGGGCCGCCGGTTTCGGCCTGGAGTTTCTGACATGAGACGTGTTGTCGTCACGGGGCTGGGCATGGTTACGCCGCTCGGCTGCGGCGTTGACACAACGTGGACGCGCATCCTCAACGGCCAGAGCGGCGCCAAGAAGATCGACACTTTCGAGGTCGCCGATCTCGCCAGCCAGATCGCTTGCGTGATTCCGCGCGGCGACGGCTCGGACGGCACGTACAATCCCGACCAGTGGATGGAGCCGAAGGAACAGCGCAAGGTCGACGACTTCATCGTCTTTGCCATGGCTGCGGCGCGCCAGGCGCTCGACGACGCCAACTGGCATCCTTCGGCCGAAGAAGACAAATGCGCGACCGGTACCCTGATCGGCTCCGGGATCGGCGGCCTGTCCGGCATTGCCGAAACGTCGCTGCTTTTGAAGGAGCGTGGGCCGCGCAGGGTATCGCCTTTCTTCATTCCGGGACGATTGATCAATCTCGCTTCCGGCTATGTCTCGATCGAGCACGGCCTCAAGGGCCCCAACCATTCTGTCGTGACCGCCTGTTCGACCGGCGCGCATGCGATCGGCGACGGTGCCCGCCTCATTGCGCTTGGCGACGCCGACGTCATGGTCGCTGGCGGAACGGAATCGCCGATCTGCCGGCTGGCAATGGCGGGCTTTTGCGCCGCCCGCGCGCTCTCGACCGGTTATAACGATGCGCCGCAAAAGGCATCGCGTCCCTACGACAAGGATCGCGACGGGTTCGTGATGGGCGAGGGCGCGGGCATCGTCGTGCTCGAGGAATACGAGCACGCGAAAAAGCGCGGTGCGCGAATCTATTGCGAAGTGGTGGGCTACGGCCTGTCGGGCGACGCCTATCACATCACCTCGCCGTCGCCGGATGGCGATGGCGGCTTCCGCAGCATGAGCGCGGCGATCAAGCGCGCCGGAATCGCGGTATCCGATATCGACTACATCAACGCCCACGGCACTTCGACGCAGATCGGCGACGAGATCGAGCTCGGCGCCGTGGAGCGGTTGCTTGGCAACGCCGCCTCGAAGGTGTCGATGTCGTCGACGAAATCGTCGACCGGGCACCTGCTCGGTGCTGCCGGCGCGATCGAGGCCATTTTCAGTATTCTTGCGATTCGCGATAACATTGCTCCGCCCACTATCAATTTGGAAAATCCGTCGGTGGAAACGGCGATCGATCTAGTGCCGCAGACGGCGCGCAAGCGCGAGATCAACGTCGCGCTGTCGAATTCCTTCGGTTTCGGTGGCACCAACGCCTCCGTGATCGTTCGGCGTGTGGCTGACTAACAAGTGTTTCGAACTACTCCACCGTTTTGCCGTATTCGGCGATGACTTCTACACGTGGGCGTATGCTATCGGCTGGGCAGGGGGATTGCCGGGCTGCGATTGAACCGGCAGGATTCAGGTTGCATCGATGAGTGAGAGGCCGCCCATTTCGCCACGAAGTCCGCGCGCTGCGCTGGAGCCGGAGCGGGTGCCGCCACCGCCGAAGCGGTCGGAGCGCGCCCGCAATCCATTCGTGGTGGTCGGCAATGCCATCATCACCATCCTGATCATTCTCATGATCGGGGCGGGGACAGTCTATTATTACGGCAGGCAGATCCTGGAGACGCCGGGCCCGCTCAAGGAAGACAAGATCGTCAACATTCCCGCGCGGGCCGGCAAGCGCGACATCGCCGATGTGCTGCTGCGCGAAGGGGTGATCAACGTCAATCCCTGGGCATTCATCGGCGGTGTGTTTGCGCTGAAGGCGAGCTCCGACCTCAAGCCCGGCGAGTATTCCTTCCAGAAGAATGCCAGCCTGCGCGATGTCATCGCCACCATCGTCGAGGGCAAGGTGGTGCAGCACGCCGTCACCATTCCCGAAGGCCTGACCTCCGAACAGATCGTGACGCGCCTGCTCGACAACGACATCTTCGCCGGCTCGGTGCGGGAAATCCCGCGGGAAGGTACGTTGCTGCCCGAGACCTACAAATTCCCGCGCGGGACCACGCGCGAGCAGGTGATCCAGCGCATGCAGCAGACCCAGAAGCGGGTGCTTGCGGAAATCTGGGAGCGCCGCAATCCGGATGTTCTGGTCAGGTCGCCGGAGCAGCTGATCACGCTGGCCTCGATCATTGAGAAGGAAACCGGCCGGGCCGACGAGCGCAGCCGCGTAGCGGCGGTATTCACCAATCGCCTGCGACAGAGGATCAAGCTGCAGTCGGATCCGACCATCATCTACGGCCTGGTTGGCGGCAAGGGAACGCTGGGCCGGCCGATCAAGCGCAGCGAGATTACGCAGCCGTCGCCCTACAACACCTACGTCATCGAAGGCCTGCCGCCGGGACCGATCGCCAATCCGGGCCGCGCGTCGCTTGAAGCCGCCGCCAACCCGGCGCGCACGCGCGACCTGTTCTTCGTGGCGGATGGAACGGGCGGGCACGCCTTCACCGAAACCTACGACGCGCACCAGAAAAACGTCGCCAAGCTCCGGGCGATGGAAAAGCAGATCCAGAACGACACCGTCGAACCAACAGAGGATGCGCCGCCGCCGACGGCGGCCGGCGGCGCGCCGGCCGACACTAATCCGACCGCGACGACGCGGCCGGGAGGGCAGAAAAAGCCGCCGCGTCCGGCAACACCCCCGGCGCCTGCGGCGGCACCGGCACCGGGCCGCCAGGGCGCCGCGCAGTCGACCACGACGCCGCCGGTGGTTCAGCGCTAAGGCCGGGGTTGTGCAGGTGTTCCGGCGACCGTCGGAACACAATTCCACTTTGGCGGAAATCGGCTTAAGGTCGCGCCGTCCCTATCGAGTCTCGAAATCCCAGGAAAGTGTTACGCGATGGCGCTATCGAGCATGACCGGTTTTGCCCGGAGCCACGGCGCCAGCGGTCCCTATACGTTCGAATGGGAATTGAAGTCGGTCAACGCCAAGGGCTTTGACCTGCGGTTGCGCCTGCCGCCCGGCTGGGATGAACTGGAAGCGTTGGCCAAGAAGCGCGCCGGCGAGGTGCTGTCGCGGGGCACGGTCTATGCCAATCTCAACGTCAAGCGCGCCAACGCGGTCTCGACCGTGCGCATCAATGAAGACGTGCTCGCTTCCGTCGTGAAGGTCGCGGGCGAACTCGCCGCCCGGATCGATGCGGTGGCGCCCAGCATCGACGGGCTGCTCGGCATCAAGGGCGTCATCGAGGTCGTCGAGCCCGAAAGCGACGAGGCGGAAGACAAGGCGGCAAGGGACGCGGCGGCCGCCGCCTTCGAGCAGGCGCTCGGCAACCTCGTCGAAATGCGCCGCCGCGAAGGTGCGACGCTTGGGCAAATCCTCAATCAGCGCATGGATGAAATCGAGAGGCTGGCGAAGAAAGCCGAGGCCGCGCCCGGTCGCAAGCCGGAGGCGATCAGGGCGCGCCTTGCCGAGCAGGTGGCGGCGCTATTGGAAACTTCCGAACGCTTCGACGCTGACAGGCTCAGTCAGGAAGCGATCCTGATCGCGACCAAGGCCGACATCCGCGAGGAGCTCGACCGCATCGCCTCGCATGTCGCGCAGGCCCGCGAGATGATCGGCAAGGGCGGACCGATCGGGCGGCGGCTCGACTTCCTCGCCCAGGAATTCAACCGCGAGGTCAACACCTGCTGCTCCAAGTCGAACGATCTGGAATTGACCCAGACCGGGCTCGAGATGAAGAACGTGGTCGAGCAATTCCGCGAGCAGGTCCAGAATCTGGAGTGACGGATGGTGGCTTCTGGTTTCGACGGGGTTGAGCGGCGTGGGCTGATGTTCGTGCTGTCGTCGCCGTCCGGCGCGGGCAAGACGACGCTGTCGCGTCTTCTGATCGAGCGGATGCCGGGTCTGAGAATGTCGGTGTCCGCCACCACGCGGCCGATGCGGCCAGGCGAGGTCGACGGCCGCGATTATTTCTTCGTCGACAAGCCAAAATTCGAAGCGATGGTCGAGCAGGGCGAATTGCTGGAATGGGCGACCGTGTTCGACAACCGCTACGGCACGCCGCGCGCGCCGGTCGAGGCCGCACTGTCGGCCGGGCAGGACGTGCTGTTCGACATCGACTGGCAGGGCACGCAGCAATTGCGCGAGAAGGCCCGCGCTGATGTCGTCAGCGTTTTCATTCTGCCGCCGTCCGCCGCCGATCTCGAGAAACGGCTGCATACGCGGGCGCAGGATTCGGACGAGGTCATTCGCGGGCGCATGAGCCGCGCCACCCACGAACTCAGCCATTGGGCGGAGTACGACTATATCGTCGTCAACCAGAACGTCGATGAAGCCTTTGCCGAGGTGCAGTCGATCCTCAAGGCAGAGCGGCTCAAGCGTGAGCGCCGCACGGGTCTCACCGAGTTCGTTCGCAAGCTGCAGCGGCAGCTGGAAAAATAGCCGACGCTTTCGTTTCGGTCAGGTCTGCGCGCTGCGGGCGAGGCGGGCCAGCATTTCCGTCACCTGCTGTTCGCGCTCCCGATCCTGCGGCACGCGCGCCCGCTCCTGAGGTACGCGCACTCGCTCTCGCTCTTGGGGTACGCGCGCGCGCTCTTGGGGTACTCGCACGCGCTCCTGCGGCATGCGGGCGCGCTCCTGCGGCACACGCGGCCACTCCTTGGGCACGCGGGTTTGCTGCACGGTCTCGGTGCGGCGCAGCCGGGCATCCTCGCCATGGAACATCGGCTGGGGCGAGGGCTGGGGCGCGCGCCGGGTGCGAGCGGAATCCCACATCTTGCCCCGCTTCTTGCGCATGGCGCGGCGTGCCCGCATGCGGCCGATCCTCACCATTGCACTGACCGTGATGCCGGCCAGCGCGAGCGCGGCGGCCACGACGAGAAACAGCATCTGCAGCGACGCGGTCGGCTTTGCCGGCACCGCCACCGGTTCTGCCGGGGCGGGCGTAATCTGATCCACTGCGGGCTGCTGCACTTCCGCAGCCGGCGGCGGCTGGTTTGCGGGCGTCGCGGCGGCGGCGACCTGGATAGCGGCCGGCGTGGTCGAAACGCTCGCGGCGGTCGGAGCATCGTTCCAGCGCATCGACGACAGCGGCGCCGGGGCCAGCACGTTCGGCATGGCTGCGCGCGGGCTGTTCTGAGCGAGCACCGTGCCGGTCGTGGGCGGCTCGGCTCTGGCGGGCTCGGCGCGGGCCGGCTGGGACACCCATTCGGCGCGCGCGTCGGAGATCGATTTGCGTGGGGCTGGCTGTGGCTGCGGCGCTTCTGCTGCGGCCGAAGACGGCGCAGGCGCCGAGGCAGGCGGTGCGGCACGCGCGAACTTGTCGTCGGCCTTGTCGTTCTCCTCGCGCAGATACCAGCACTGGCGCTTGGTCGTGCGATCGATGCGATAGTACCAGTGGCTGCCCGCAGGCGTCGCGCCCTTCGGCGCGGACAGGCAACTGTCCGCGGCCGCCTGGGCCACTTGCACGCCGGCTTCCGCCGCTGGCTCCGCCGCTTGGGCCCGGAGATCCGTCACAGTGGCCAGATTGGTTGCTGCCACAATGCCAGCAACGAACGCCGGGACGAATTTCACGGAACGGTACGACATCGATAACCCCGGCAACGCTACGCAACGCGACGCTTGATGCGCCCAATCTGGTCAGAGACTTGGGTCGCAATGAGCCGCAATTTCGGAGCGGTTGGGGTTTAATTGGGGCTTGCGCGCTGCCTCATATGAGGCAGGCTAAGGCCATGAAAGATCTGTGGAAAACTGGCTTCTATTGTTTAGAAGCAGTCCAACGTCCGGAACATCCGTCCGATCGCACGAACGAGCCGGAGCCGCTGCGGCCCGAGAAACGCCCGGTACTGGTCCAGCTCAAGCCCTGGACGGATCCGCCGCTCCGCGTCGCGCCATTGGCGCTGACCGATCCGGAGCTCAATTCGCCGGAAATACTGCCCCCGGAGATGACGAATCGCTCGGTGGCGCTGCCGCAGGGCGTGCCCACGGCAACGGAAACCCATGAGCCGTCGAAATTGCCGCCGCCACCGCCGCTGCCTTCACCGCCGCTTCGGCGCGACGCCCGTCGAGGCTCGTCGGATTCGGGCTTGGCACGGCGCACCGGTTTTGAGGGTTCGACCGTGCGCGGCGCCTCGCGCGAACCGGACAGCGATTTTTCGTCGTTGCCGATGCTGCCGCCGGCGCTGCCGGATTGCGCCAGCGCGGCGCTGTTGATCGCAACCAAAATTGCGAGTGGGAGGAGGCCAATTCGAAGCGAAGGTTGAGCCGAGTATTTCATAATGAAATGTTCCACAATTCCCCGGCTGTGATGGACAGCCGCGCTATTGCTTGGATGCTGTCCATCGGCCGCTGCATCCATCGGATTGCCGGAAAGTCCCGGAGCCGCTGCGGCCGGAAAGTCGGCCGACGCTGGTGGCGGTGACGCCGCTGGAATTGTTGATCGCGCTGACTGCGCCGTTCGGGCTGACCCGTCCGCTCACACCCTGCCCAATGATTCTGCCGCTGCTCACCACGACAGCGTTGCGGCTGCTGCCAGAGCACGTGGTGCCCACACTGTTGACGACCCACGCGCCGTCGAAACTGCCAACACCTCCACCGCTGCCCTGCGAAGCGCGGCGCGGCTCGTCCACCTCGGGCTTGCTGCGCCGTGCGGGCTTTTCCGATTCAGTTGCGCGGGGCGGCTCGCGCGAGCCGGACAGCGATTTTTCGTCATTGCCGATGCTGCCGCCGGCGCTGCCGGATTGCGCCTGCGCAAGGCCGGAGCCGAACGCGAGCGTGATCGACAATGCGAGGAGAACGGTCCAGATCGAATGGCGGGCGGCATCTTGCATGAACAGGTGCTTCCAAATCTCTTGAACAAAAATTCTAGCGGCCCGATCCATCCGCACAGACCGCGCCAATAATACGGCAAGATTTGCCAGCCTTGCCGCACTCGTCAAGCGCCGCGTCCCTGGCGCGCTGAACGGTGTCGCGCTGAACCAGCGACCAGGATTTTCCCGAAATCGCGAACGCGCCGCACCGCGCGCCGTAAAAACTCAGCTCGACCGGACATTTGCTGGTGCCGCAATTCTTCAGCGCATCATCGATCGCCGCTCGCCGCGACGAATGATTCCACGACATGCCCCATTTGTCGCTGTCGGGGCCGAACACGATCGAGCCCCACGGCTTCAGGTCTTCCATCTTGCGCAGCCGCGTCAGCACGCCTTCGGTGGCGTCGCCGGTCGGCGTCATCTTCACCTTCTCCTGAAACTTGGAGATCGCGGCGCGCATGCCGTTCTTGCTGTCGAGCGGCTCCGGATCGTAATTGAGCTCGAACAGGCGATCGCTCAATTCGCGCAGCAGGATGGGATCCTGGATCGGCGTGCGGTCGGGATCAGGGCGCAGCGTCGAGGTCAGCGGTTGAGGCGGTGGCGCGACGGCGACCTGCTGGGCTGATGGAGCAGGCGGCACGAAATAGAAATTGCCGTCGATCGGCGAGGACGACACCCAGGGCTGCTGCGATCCACCGGTCTGGCGTTTTACGGCAAGGCCGACCTGGTTGAAGGTCTGGAAGATATCGAGCCCGGCCTGCTTGATCGTCGTGGCAAGCGCCCTGGTGTAGGGACTGTGGCCGTCGGTGCCGTCGAGCGCGACATTGCCGGGCTGCGTCGCATAGGAGATCAGCGTGCCCTCCGGCGCGCGCATTTGCGCCAGACCGCCGTCGGAGGCGCGCAAGCCGCGCGCGCCGAACGGATTGTTCCGGCAGGCATCGAGGATCACCATGTTGAGCCGCGTGCCCGAGCCCTGCATCTGGCGCAGCACGAGATTGACGTCCACCATCTGGAAATCGACATCGGCCTCGCGCGTCGGATTGGCGCCGACCGGCACCAGATAATTCGAGCCGGACACCTGCACGCCGTGGCCGGCATAATAGAACAGCGCAACATCGGCGCCCTGGACCTGGCGGCCGAAATTCTGCACGGCGATATCCATCGCCGGCTTGTCCAGATCGAGCTGGGCACGGCCGCCGATCAGCGTGAAGCCGAGCGAGGCCAACGTCTCCGCCATCAGCGCCGCATCGTGGCGCGGGTTATCGAGCCGGGTCACGTTGTGATAGGCGGAATTGCCGATGACGAGCGCAACGCGCTTTTCGGCGGCGGCAGGCGTAACGAACAGCAGGGCGACCAAAACCGCCAGCGCCGCGATTTTCCAGATTTTCCCGCCGAAAGCCCCGCGCATAATCAAATAAAACCCATAATGAAACGACGACAGATTATCAGGCCGCGCGCGCTGCGAAAAGCGGTGCGGCAGTGCAAACAGGGGCTCATAGGGATTGTGCCGGTGCTCCGATGCGCGGATAGTTGTTTTCGATAGGTGCGACCGGCGGCTGGATACGACATTACGATCTCGCGGCGCGGGTGGCGCCCGAAGTTATGCGATCTACGATGCCCTCCTGAGATAGAGGGCGCAGGGAAAGCCGGGTGCCCATGACACCCGCAGTCGTGCGCAAGAATGCACACGGTGGACCGCAGGTGCGCCGGAACACCCGGCTTTCCCTGCACAGTGGTTTTAACGGCTTATGGCGCGCTCTCCCCGGAGACGAATTCCTCTTGCCTCCGTCGCTGACGGATTGGCGATCGATCGAAGGCCCGGTTGGACCCGACAATCTCCATCAGCTTGACACCAGCAACGGGTGCCAGAACCACACGCTTTTGCCGTCCGCAGCTTCCTCGAGCCATACGCCTCGACCGGCCCGTATGCTGCCGGAAGAAGTTTCGACTGAAGCGTTTAAGCGCCGGTCGTCTGCGCGCCATGTCCGCTCACGGAAGACCCGCCCTGCGAACACACCTCGCGCCCGACGCTGCCGCGTCCACCGCAACCCGTCCCAACGTTCGTGACGATGGCCAACGCCCCTCTAGCGGGACGGGATGGCAGGAGTTGTAGGTTTGATTTGGGTCACGCGTTAAGCGAAAAATTTTGAGCGAGGGGGAAATAAGTTTCTTGCCAGGAGGGGCAAATCAGTGATTGGGGCGCACGAGAAAATCGCGGGGGCGCGAAATCTCCATTGAGTGTCACCGTAATTCCCTGTCACTGCAATTATCGTGTCTCACTTATGGGTGCAGTCCAGGGCGGTCCAGCACAGTCACCGTAATTCCGCCCATAGGCAGCTGGCAGACCTCGCGTCCAATGCGAATTTTGCATTGGATGATGCAGGTGATGCGAATTAATCTGACAAGAGGTATCCACGACTAATTCGCGAGGCGCTGGAGCCTTACCGCCGCGCCGGAGATTCCGAAAAATGAAGTGCATCCCTGTCCTGTTGGCCGCAATGTCACTCGGCGTCATCCTGAACGACGGCGTATCCGCCGCAGGGACGGCCGACCTCGTCATCAGCGGCGGGACGATCTACACCGGGGCAGATGAAGCCCCGTTCGTGGGCGATATTGCGGTCACCGACGACAAGATCGTCTATATCGGCCCCCATGCCGGCGCGCCGACCGCAAAAACGGGCATCGACGCGCAGGGCATGATTGTCGCGCCCGGATTCATCGACGTTCACACCCATCCGGAGAGCTATATCCGCTCGAACGATGCGGCCAAGCGCCTGAACGCGCCGTGGCAGATGCAGGGGGTTTCAACCATATTCATTGGCGTCGATGGCAGGGGGGTGCCCGAGGTGGCCGCCGATCAGGCACAGCTCGAAGCGCAGAAGATTGGCACCAACGTCGTCAGCTATGTCGGTTTTGGCGCCGTGCGCGAGGCGGTGCTGGGCAAGGATGCCCGTGCGCCCAATCCTTCCGAACTGGAGCGCATGAAGCAGCTCGTCGCCAAGGGGATGTGCGAGGGCGCCATCGGCCTTTCCGCCGGCCTGTTCTATGCACCGCAGAGTTTCGCCCGCACCGACGAGGTGGTCGCGCTGGCCAGGGAGGCCGCCCGGCGCGGTGGCATCTACGACACCCACCAGCGCGACGAGAGCTCTTACTCCATCGGTCTCATGAACTCGGTGAGGGAGGTGCTGCAAATCGGCCGTGAGGCGGAAATCCCCGTGCATTTCGCGCACCTGAAAGCGCTCGGTATCGATCTGCAGGGACAAACGCCGGAAGTGATCCGCCTGATCGATGAGGCGCGGGCGACCGGTCAGAAGGTGACGGCCGACCAGTATCCATGGTTGGCGTCCAGCACCAGCCTCGACGCGGCGCTGGTGCCGCGCTGGGCGGTCGATGGCGGCTACGCGGCGATGATCCAGCGCTTCGACGACCCGACGGCGATGGCCAAAATTCGCGGTGAGATGATCGAGAATTTGCGCCGCCGTGGCGGCGCGGAATCGATCCTGCTGACCAGCATCGACCGGCCCTGGACCGGCAAGCGGCTGTCGGAAATGGCTGATACATGGAAGATCGAGCCGATCGACGCCGCCGTCAAGATTCTCCGCGCCAATGTCAGAGATTCGATCGCCTCGTTTAACATGATCGATAGCGACGTCGACCTGGTGATGAAGCAGCCATGGATCGTCACCGGTTCGGACGGTACCGATGGTCATCCCCGCCAGTACGCCACCTTTCCGCGGAAGTACGCTGTCTATGTGCAAGAGCGGCATGTCATCGACTTGAAGACTTTCATCCGGCAATCGACCGGCCTGTCGGCCGATATCTTCAAGCTCGATCGGCGCGGCTACCTGCGTCCCGGTTATTTCGCTGACGTCGTGGTGTTCGACCCCGCGCGCTACGCACCCAAGGCAGACTATGTGCGTCCGCGGGAATTGAGCGTCGGCGTGCAAACGCTGGTGGTCAACGGCGCGCTGTCCATTCAGGACGGCAAGATGACTGCCGTTGCCGCCGGCCGGGCGCTCAAGCACACGCCGCCGCCCGGGACTTGCCCTTAAGCGAGCGCCTAGAGCGGATTGGCCGAAGGCGTAATCCGCCAAGCCCTCAGGGTATGCTCTCCGGCCGCACATACCAGTCTTTGGAGGTCGCTTTCCTGTGCAGTGGGAAGGGATTGAACTGGTTGGCGAGGAAGATTTCGGAAAATCCCTGATCGCACGAACCAAAGCCAACGCTCGCGCACGGCGCTGAGTAGACCCGTAACCTGCCAGCACCCATGTGGGCCTGCCAATTGGCGGTCACGGCCTGCAAATTGCTCACGGTCACGTCGGGGCCCGAGCTGACTGAGCTCGTCGCGCCGGCGCGGTCCGTCGCCTGGGCTCGGGTCGAGTAGGTTCCTCCCGGCAGCCCGCATTCCTGGTATTTGAACTTGTCCTGGTTCACGCCTGCGGGTTTTCGTGCCCGCGTCCCCAGCTCGACTTCGACGCTGGCGAGCTGTCCCTCGGGATCGGATGCGGAGCCCGCCACCGTGATACAGTCGCCGCTGACCGAGGCGCTGCTGATCGTGACGCTGGGTGGGGCATTCGGCGGCGGCGATCCAAGCGTGATCGGATTGCCTGCTATGTTCGTGCTGGCGCCGTCGTTGTCTTTCGCGGTCGCGACCGGCACGTAGATGGCGTCCATATGCAGATTATCGAACGTCACGGCCCAATCGCTGGTCCCCGAAGCGGTTTTCGCTGGTTGAGGAAAGCGGCCATCGAGCCGCACCGTCACGCTCGCAACCGAGCCCGCGGAGGCGGACGCCGTCCCGTTCACGCTGATCGAATTTCCGGTGGCCTGAGCCGCGCTGATTGAGATCGACGGGGGTGGGGCTTCGAGGAACGGATGCGCCTTGAAGAAAGCCCATTGCAACTCGGTGGCGCTCGGCCCGGTTGGGTCGGCGAATTGTCCGCTGTTGTCGCCGACCCAATAGTGAGTACCGGTGCCGATGAAATCGCCACGCTTGCCTTCGTAAAAGACGGTCTCGACCACGGAGCGCTGCGGGCTGCCATACCTCGTCTGGGTGCAGGGCACGCCTTCAGCCGTACAATCCAGTGTCGCAGTCGGAGAGGGGCTAAGTCCGTAACGGCGGATCCAGGCATCCCGTATGTTTTCGGAGGCCAATTTATTCACCACGCAATCGTTGCGCGAATGAATGGCCATGATCGGAACTGGACGCTGCTCCTCGGGTTGCTGCTGCTCCGCTTTCATCGCGGCCACATTGGCGGAGACCGGCTTGAAACTGCCCGGATTGACGCAGACGAAACCTACTGCGGAGGAGGTCTCCGCGTAGGGCAAGCCCTCGACAGAGCCGGCCGCGGCAAAATAGTCGCTGTGAGCGACGGCGAGCGCCACCGACATTCCGGCGCCGGAGGACAGGCCGGTCACATAGCGACGGTTGGGATCGATCTTCAATTCGGCCTCGATCTCGCGTGCGATCTGGTGCAGGTCCTCGACCTCGCCGGCGCCCTTGTGAATGTGCTGGTCGAGAAAGAAGCCCCAGCAATTCGTCTCCCGCATGCCGTCATAGGAGGTGATGAAGGGATAAACCGCGATGAAGTTATCGCGCTCCGCCAGATCCTTGAAGCGCGTCTCGTTGATCATGTTGGCCTCGGTCTGGCGGCAGCCGTGCAAGATCATCACAAGCGGCACCGCATCCTGTCCCGTGTAGGTAGACGGCACGAAGACCTGATAGTGGCGATCGCGCGAACCTGCGTAGGATTTTGCCGTGAACACCTTCTGCCGCAACTCGCCGGCAGAAGCAGCTCCGCTGACCAGCCAGCAAAGAACGAGCGTCAACAATCGCCACAGGATGGGAAACATCGGACCCTCCGATCTTCAACGACACCGGTCATGCGACGCCGACTTTTGACATCCGATCAAAGTTTCGGCGTCACCAGATCGATAAGCCGTTGGCAGCGACAACAGTCGCATTGCGGCGATGGCGGTCGTGTGATCTAAAACACAGGTCCAAAGCATCTTTTCTTTGCGAAGAGACGGTGGAACAAAGGCAAGCTGAGAGGCGACGGAAAACTCCGCGGCCGGCGGACAGCGATGCTGCGGCAAGGATTACGGTGACAGTGCGCTTAATCCGCCGCCCGCGAAGCGCAATTGAGTGCACTGTCACCTTAATCCCAGTCTCGCAATTTGGGATCGGTTCGTTGCCGTGCCCCGGAGCGTATGAAGTAGTTGCGAAGTTGTCGTTGGCAGCTTCTTCGCTGGTCTGGTTTTGGGACGCGCTCGCAAGCGGCTTTGAGTCAAGGAACTCGAAAGTCGAGTAGGAGACCACCTGCTTTTCCTGCTGATCTCGCGGCAGCCGGCACGGATTCACTAGATAGAAACCATAGAAAATTATCTGGAAACTTTAGCGAAACAACTCGGCCGCTGGCGCGTCGGTTTGCCGGAGGGCAATCGTCATGACAGAGCGCCAGTTCAGAGAGCTAGAAACTGATATCGCGCGCTATCGGCTGCTGGAACGGGAGGTCACCGATCCACTTGCCGCGTGCCTGATCCACGTCATCATCCAGGAACTTGAAGCTGACCTTCAGAAGGATCGCGAGCCCGGTCAGCGACCTTGCCAGGGGTGACCAGCAAGCGTCGCCCGGCTAAACCAACGGGTCGTGCGAATGCGTGCCCGAGCCAGGCTCCGCGATATCCGGGCCTCACGTCCAGCAGGCCCGCATATCGCGTGCGCTCATGCGGTGTACTTGCTGCCTGGCGTTATAGACCACCTCGTCCTTCCCAGTACGTAGGCGTGCCGTAGTACTGGTGAGTGCGTGTTTCCCAGTCTCGATCCTGCCAGGAGTCATCACTGAACTCAGGCGCATCCCTCAGTTGTTGCTCGGTGATATCAGTTCGAAAACCAAGGAGCGATCTGTCATATTTCAGAGCGGCCCACGGGATGGGATAATGGCTATGGCCCAGCCCAACAAATCCGCCAAAGCTCATGACGGCATAGGCTACGCGACCTGACATCTTGTCGATGATGAGGTGATCGATCTCACCGATATTCTTTCCATCTGCTCCATAAACCTCGGTTCCATGAATGTCTTCGCTTGAGATGCACTGATGATCTGGATGGGCTGTTGCGCGGGCCATGGCTTCGGCTCCCTTCATAAGTGGGTTTTGTCGCCTTAACTCGGCCGCGACGGGGTCGTTCCTCGCGGCGAGAACATTTCACGGCGCGGCCAATAGTTCTTGTTGCGACGCAGGGAATTGCGATGAAAGCGCACTCAGCAGACGCTTAGGCTTCCCGGTACCAAGTTAAGTACACTGCAGCCGCAATTCGCGAGTGCTGTCGCTGTACTTCCGGCGTTACGCTCCGGATGTTAATCTGCCACTCCGGCCGCAAATGCCGTGAACAATGCCTTTCCCTGCGGCCAATCCCCAAGGTCGCTGGCCTCGTTGATGTGCCCGAGCGCTCCCACTTCGACAATGCTGCTGCCCCATTGGTTCGCTCTCTCGCGGGCATAGTCGACCGTGCCATATGGATCGTTCGCGCTCGCGACGATGAGTGAGGGGAAACGGAATTTGCTCGATGGCGGATTGGCGAAACGGGCGGCCTCGATGGGGAAGGCCTGCGCTTGCGGATCAGGGACGGCAGCGAGGAATGCGCCCGAGACCTGCGCGGTGGACGCCTGCTGCCAGTGGGCAACCAGAAGACAGGCGAGGCTGTGAGCGACAAGGATCGGCGGTCGTGACGCTGCGGCGACAGCGCGATCCAGCGCTTCGATCCAGTCCTTGAGGTCGGGCCGGTCCCAGTCGGCGGGCTGGAGGCGGCGGCAGCGCGGGTTGATGTTTTCCCATCGGGTTTGCCAGTGCTTCTCACCCGATCCGCCAATTCCTGGCAGGATAATGATGTCGGTCATGTCAGCTCCGTTGTTCTTGCAACGGGGCAGAATTGACGGCTTCCGCTCCGGGCTGGAATGGGCAATCATCGGAAAAGACGTCTTCTTGCCGATGGATTCAAGGTCTTCATGTCTTTTCGAGAAAGTTCTGTCCCCGCGCTGGACCCGACCGATGTTGCGATTATCGAAGCGATGCAGGAGGATGGGCGCATCGCGATTTCAGAGCTTGGCCGCAGAATAGGGCTCTCACAGCCCGCGACCTCGGAGCGGGTCAAGCGGCTGGAGGAGCGCGGAATCATCACCGGCTATACCGCCAAGATCAATCCGGCCGCGCTCGGCTTGCGGATGATGGCCGTCATCCGCCTGCGCACGACCCACGAGCATATCCAGTCCTGCCTCAAGCAGTTTTCCAAGATGCCTCAAATCATGGAGGTGCTGCGGCTGACCGGCGAGGATTGCTTCATTCTCAAGGTGTTCGTGCCCTCGCCGCAGGAGCTCGAAACGATCGTGGATACGGTCGCCCGGCACGGCGCGGTCACGACGTCGCTGGTCCTGCGCAGCGAGCCGCCAAAGCCGATCGGTCGCGCGCTGATGCGGAGAGGGGAGGCGTCTGCGCTCGATATATGACGGGCGTGTGTCGAGGCAGATTGAAATGCTGGGCTGGAGCAAATTGACGGGGTTGCCTATCTTGGCGGGAAGTGAAGTGGAACCGAAAGGGACGCGCGATGGCCAAGAACACAGCAAAGAACACGATTTGTCTCTGGTACGACAAGGACGCCGAGGCTGCGGCCCGCTTCTACGCCGAGACCTTTCCCGACAGCGCAGTGCACGCCGTCCACCGCGCGCCCAGCGACTATCCATCCGGCAAGGCCGGGGATGTGCTGACGGTCGATTTCACGGTTGCCGGCGTCGCTTGCCTCGGCCTCAACGGTGGTCCCGCCTTCAAGCACAACGAAGCCTTCTCATTCCAGATTGCCACCGACGATCAGGAAGAGACCGACCGCTACTGGAACGCCATCGTCGGCAATGGCGGGCAGGAAAGCGCGTGCGGCTGGTGCAAGGACAGATGGGGCGTTTCCTGGCAAATCACCCCGCGCGTGCTGATCGAGGCGCTGGCGGTTGGCGGCGCCGAAGCCAAGCGCGCGTTCGATGCGATGATGGAGATGAAAAAGATCGACGTCGCCGCGATCGAGGCAGCGCGGCGCGGCTGACGCTGCGGTTGCGGGCGGGGTTACGGCGGCAGGTGCGCTCAATCAAAACGCTGCGAGCGACGGCAGCCAGATCAGGCCCGCAATCGCGACCAGCGCGAATGCACCAAGCCGGTTGACGAGATCAGGATGCGTCAGGCGGTTAACGCCACGTCCCAGCATGGCGCCGAAGACGAGCCACGCAGCGCCGGCGGTGACGATCTGCAGCGATATCACGGTTAACCACGGCAACAATTCAAGCGGCGCAAGCTGAAGCGGCAACAGCAGGAAGGCGAAGATGATCGCTTTTGGATTGAGGAGGGTGGTGATGAGGACGTGGCTGAACGTTACTGCGGGGCCATCGCCGAACTCGCGCGAGCGGTGGCGCCAGAGCGTGACGGCGAGGCAGAGAATGTAGATCGTGACGATGGCGCGCAGGATGACCGCAACAATCGGGACGTCGAGCATCACGGGGCCGAGAACCAGCCGCAGCAATGCGATCGCCATGAGGTAGCCGCAGAGCTCGGCCGCCAGCAAATGCAGCGATCGGGAAATGCCGACGCCTGCGCCTGATGTGGCGAGCAAGGTGTTGGTCGGCCCGGGTACCGCCAGCAGGGAATAGGATGTCACGAGGAAGGTGAGGAAGGTCATGCAGCCATCTAACCGAGCTTGGGCTGCAGGATATTGATTTGCATCATGGGAGAGCGACGCGTTCGTCGTAACCGTCATCCCTGCGCAACGGCTTCGCCCGTCATGACCGGCCTTGTGTCCGCCTTCGCTAAAGCTTCGGCGGACTGGCACCTGAGCCCGGCGAAGCCTTGGCGTAGCCGGCTGCCGGGCATCCACGTCTTTGCTTCAATATAGCGAGAAAGACGTAGATGGCCGGGCATAGGCGAGCGGAAGCGACGCCGTCCTTCGGACGGCTATGACGGAAAAAGCTCACTCGACAGCCGCGCGTGCCGCTTCAGTTCTTCAGCACGATCCGCCCGACCACTTTCCCGGCGCGCAGTTCGTCGATCCATTTCTGGACGTCGGCCATCGGCTCTTCCTTCATCGGCGTCGGCTTGATCTTGCCGGCGCGGGCAAGCGCCATCAGTTCCTTGCCTTCGGCCAGCGTGCCGACCATGAAGCCTTCGATGGTCATGCGCTTGTAGACCCATTGCACCATCGGCAGGCTGAAACTGCCGCCCATCAGGCCGGAGACCACGACCTTGCCGCCGCGCGCGACCGTCGCAACCGCGAACGCCATCGATTTCTCGTTGCCGGCGAAATCGATGACGCCGTCAAAACCGCCTTCGGTCTCCTTGAGGATGCGCCTGACGACTTCCGGCTCGGCCGGATCGTAGGCGACCGCCGCGCCGTTCTGGAGCGCGGTCTCGCGTGCGGCGGGGGAGAGATCGGCGACGGTGATGTTCTGCTTGAACATCGCTTGCGCAAACGAAAGCCCCATCATGCCGACGCCGCCGAGACCGATCAGCAGCAGATTGCGCTGGCGCGGACGGTCGACCAGCCGCTTCAGCGCGCCATAGGCGGTCACCCCCGAGCACATCAGCGTCGCCGCCTGGTTGACCGGCAGCGGATCGTAGTCGAGCAGGTACTTGGCGTCGGGCACCAGCACGTGGGTGGCAAAACCGCCGTCGATGGAGACGCCGAGGAAGCGCTGCTTGACGCAGAGGTTTTCATCGCCAGCGGCGCAGTCGCGGCACTGGCCGCAGCCGATCCAGGGAAATACCGCCTGCTTCTTGCCGATCAGCTCCTTAGGCGCTTCGGGACCGACTTCATCGACGACGCCGGCGATCTCATGGCCGAGCGTGAACGGCAGCGTCATGCCGCGCGTGGTGTCGAGCCGTTTGCCGCCGCCGAGATCGGCATAGCCGTCCTGGATGTGCAGATCGGAATGGCAGAGCCCGCAGCGCTCGATGCGGACGAGGACTTCTCGGCCTTGCGGCTTCGGCGTGTCGATGATGGTCTCGCACAACGGCGCATCGAACTTGACGAGGGATTGACGGACCATTCGCGCCATGGCGTTCACTCCTTAGACGACATTTATTTTGTGTTTCGTATATCGGCCAATTCGCGGGCCATGGCAACAAAGCCGGAAATCGGAATGGTTTCGGCGCGCCGTGTCGGGTCGATCTGTGCGGCGGCAGCTAGCCTGGCCGGATCGACCGACAGCGATTTGAGGCTCTGGCGCAGCATTTTGCGGCGCTGGCCGAAGGCCGCGGCCGCCACCTGTTCGAGCGCGCGGCGGTCGCAGGGCTCAGGTGCCGTGCGCGGCAGCAGGCGCACCACCGAGGAGGTGACTTTCGGCTGCGGCACGAACGCGGCCGGCGAAATATCGAACAGGATTTTGGTCTCGCTGCGCCAGTTGGCGAGCACCGCGAGCCTGCCATAGGCCTCGTCGTTCTCTCTGGCGACGATGCGCTCGGCGACCTCGCGCTGAAACATCAGGACCATCATGTCGTACCAGGGCGGCCATGGCTCGATCGAGAGCCAATCCACCAGCAGCGCGGTCGCGATGTTATAGGGCAGATTGGCGACGATCTTGGCGCGCTCGCCACCGAGCATCGGGCGGGGATCGAAGGCTTGCGCGTCGGCATGCACGATTTCGAGCCTACCGGGATAGCGCTTGGCGATATAATCCAATGGCGCCAGCGCGCGCTCGTCGCGCTCGACCGCGATGACGCGTTTGGCGCCGAGCGCCAATAGCGCACGCGTCAGGCCGCCGGGGCCGGGGCCGACCTCGATGATGGTTGCGCCTTCGAGCGGACCTGCGGCGCGCGCGATCCGCGCGGTGAGGTTGAGGTCGAGCAGAAAGTTCTGGCCGAGCGATTTGCGGGCCGACAGGGAATGTTCGCGGATGACTTCGCGCAGCGGCGGCAGATCGTCGATCGCGCTCATTTAGGCTTGGTCGCCGCCATGCGCGCGGCGAGCCGCAACGCCGCGGCGAGACTGGACGGATTGGCCTTGCCGGTTCCGGCAATGTCGAAGGCGGTGCCGTGATCCGGCGACGTGCGAATGAACGGCAATCCCAGCGTGACGTTGACGGCGTCCTCGAACGCAATGGTCTTGATCGGGATCAGCGCCTGGTCGTGATACATGCAGATGGCGCAGTCGTAGCTCTTGCGCGCCGCGGCGTGGAACATGGTGTCCGCGGGCAGGGGGCCGCGGGCGTCGATGCCTTCCTGGCGCAGCGCCTCGACGGCAGGGGCGACGATGTCGATGTCCTCGCGGCCGAGCGAGCCGTCTTCGCCGGCGTGCGGGTTGAGGCCTGATAGCGCAAGGCGCGGACTAGCGAGGCCGAAATGGGCTTTCAGATCCGCAACCGCAATCCGGGCGGTCGCCACGATCAGGTCGGTCGAAAGCTGGGCCAGCGCCTCGCGCAGCGACAGATGGATGGTGACGGGAACGACGGCGAGCGCCGGCGACCACAGCATCATCACCGGCTGCGGCAGCTTCCCGCCATCGGCGGCCAGTTCGGCGAGAAACTCGGTGTGGCCGGGGTGGCGGAAGCCGGCGCGGTACAGCACGCTCTTGGCGATCGGGTTGGTGACGACGGCGCCGGCGCGGCCTTGCCTGACATGGTCGACCGCCTGGCGGATGGAGGCGAGCGCCGCGTTTGCGCTGGTGTCGTCGGGCTGTCCGGGCTGCGCGGTTGCGACTTCGCCGGTCGCGACCACGGGGAGGGCTTTCGCAAACGCCGCGCTCGCTTCCTCGGGGCAGGCATCTGCGAGTTCGACCGGCAATCCCAGGATCTTCGCACGCTCCGCGAAGAAGGCGCGGTCGCCGAGCAGGTAGAACGGCGGCAGGTCCAGCTCGCCGCGCCGCCGCCACGCTTCAAGGGCGATGTCGGGGCCGATGCCCGCGGGCTCGCCGGATGTCAGCGCGAGAGGCTTTGCCATGCATCAACGACATTCGATCATTGCGGCCTTGCGGAGATCGTTCAGATACGATTTCGACTTCGCCTCGTATTTCTGGGTGTACATCTTTTCCCGGATCTCCCGCTTCTTCGGCGTATCGATCTTGGTCGGCTTCCGTTCGCACAGCGCCACCATTTCCACGCCCTGCTTGGTGATTTCGGGCGGGGTCAGGCGGCCGACCGGCGTCTTGTCCAGGAGCTCGCGCAGCGGGCCCGGAATATCGGCCGAGGTCTTGGTGACGATGTCGCGGATCGCGGCGTTCTGCATCGACTTGAAGTAGGAGTTGGCCTGTTCACAGGACTGCACACGCTCGCGCAGGGATTCCGCCTCCTTGCGCCGCTGATCGATCGCGCCTTGCGCCGAGCCGCGCGGCACGATCAGCACGATCGGCTGCAGCCTGTATTCGAACGCGTCCACCTGGGTCGACTCGCCGCTTTGCTGGGCGGCAGCGTCCACGTCCTTTTCGCCGACCTGCAGGCTCTCCTTGTAGCGGCCGCGCACCAGGCTGCCCCAGACCATCTCGGCCTTGAGGCGGGCCTTCATCGTTTCCGCCCGGACACCCTGGCTCTCCAGCGATTTGGTCAACTGCTCCGGCGTAATCCGCATCCGCTGGCTCATTCCGGCATAGGCCTGATCGAGGTCGCTGCCGGTGGGATCGACGCCGTATCGCTTGGCTTCCTTGATCTTGACCTTGTCGCTGATCAGCTCGTCGATCACTTCCTGCCGCGGCATCTGCTTGCGCGTGGTCAGGAAGTTGAGCTTGGTGCGCTGCTCGATATCGAGGCTGGTGATGGGTTCGCCGTTGACCATGCAGGCCACCGTCTGCGCCTGCAGTGGCGAGACGCCGCCGGCCAGCACGGCGAGCGCGATGGCACAGCCGGCGGTCAGGGACCGAAGCCGGCGATGGAAAAGCGTCATGGTCGTCATGATCATGTCAGCCGTATCAACCAATCGTACCGCGTTGCGCGGCGTACTGTCCGGCAAGGTCGCGCCTCACGCTACTGGATGCCGCTGCTGCCGGACGTCGTGGACGAATTCGCAATGGTCCGCAGGCCGATCTGCAGCATGAAAGCGTGATTGAGCACCGGCGGCGTCGTCCCGGCCTGGTAGGTATAGGACGTGACATAGTTGGCAGCCAGCACGAAGCAATCGTCCACATAACCGGCGCCGATGATGTACTGGTTCAGCTTGTTGGCTTCAAGATCCCAGCGCGCGCCGCCTGATACTACCCAGTTCGACGCCAGCTTGATCGATGCAGTGCCGAGCAGGCCTTCGCGCCGGGTCAGATAGCCGAGCTCCGGCTGGGCGGCATAGTTGCCGTACAGCATGCTGACCGACCAGCGGTCGAACGAAGCACGTCCTTCGGCTTCGAAGCGATTGACGTTCCAGGTCGCTTCATCCATGCGCGAGCGCACGCTGAATGTGTAGGTCCGGTTCGGCGAATAGTTGACGCGGGCGACGTAGTCGGACCGGGTGTTCTGCAGGCCGGATTCGAGACCCGTGTTAGTCGCATCCCGCACCGCATACGAATTCAGGCCGAACAACTGGTAGGATTGTCCGAACAGCACATTGACGCTGCCGCCGCGATCGAATTGCGTGGTCGACTGAACGCCGACATTGGCGCGGCCGCCGCCTTCGACGCGGTCGTAGCCGGAGAACTTGTCGACCGCGAACAGGTTGGAAGCGTCGAACACCATGCTCTGCGCGTCTTCGTTCGGGAGCCGGCCGGCGAAGGTCTCGTTCGGACGAGCGATGACCTGCGCGATCGGCTCGATCGTGGTCGTGCCCCACGGCTGAACGTTGATGAAGGGGTAGCGATATTCGAGGCCGACCGCCGGCATCAGGCGGACCGCCTCGGTGTCGCCGACCGGAAGGAAGTTCGAGACGCCGGGCTGGTTCGAGATCGAGGCGCTGATGGCGTCGGCGCGCATGATCGCAAACGGCGTCCAGATCTGGCCGATGGGATCGGTGTACGAGCGCCGCCACTGCGCCTGAGCCGTCAGTCGCGTATAGGTGCCGGGCATACCTCGCAGCAGGCACTGCGAGGGGGTCCGGGCCAGCGGATCGGCCGATGCGTTCAGGCACAGGCCACCGGTGTTCGCCAACGTCGTGATCGGGTCGAAGGCCGCGGTCGTGCGCGACAGGCTGGTGAAATTCGTCAGGTAGCTGACCTCGCCGCCGAGGATCGGGTGGTTGATGACGTTGTTGTAGTCGATCACCGGATGGATCACCGGGACCTTGTCCTGGTTGCCGGAGAAGGAGAGGTAATAGATCGTGCGCGCGTCGAAGAAGCTGCGGTTGCCGACGCCGGTCAGATAGAGCTGCGAGATGGCTTCTGTCGGCAGGCTGAGGAACGAGCCCAGCGGATCCTTGTATTGGGCCAGCCGGTAGTCCGAGAAGAAGTAGTAGTCCGACAGCAGAACGCCGTCCCAGCCCCAGACCCATTTGTCGTTCAGCGCGAACTGGCCCTTGGTGTCGATGCCGCCGCGGAACTCGCGGTCGCCCGGCTGCCCGGCAAACGCGCCGGGGTCGAGTTGGTTAATGCCATAGCCGCGGATCTGGTACGAGCCGTTGATCAGCCGCTGGCGGAATTCGCCTTGGAACAGCACGCCCTGACGCGTGGTGAAGCGCGGGTTGAAGGTCGCGTCATAGTCCGGCGCGATCGCCCAGTAGAACGGGGTCTCGACAGCGTAGCCATAGGTCGAGTTGGTGCTGAAGATGGGCATCAGGAAGCCGGTCTTGCGCTTCACCGTCGGATCGGGCGTCGAGAAATACGGAAGATACGCCATCGGCACGCCGAAGAACTCGAGCTGCGCGTTTTCGAAGTACAGCATCTTGTCGGTCTGGTCGTGGATGATGCGCGCACCCTTGACCTGCCACAGCGGAGGCTTCTTCGGATTGTCCTTGCACGGCGCGCAGGCGGTATAGACGCCGTTTTCGAACACGGTGTAATTGCCGGCGGAGCGGTCGGCGCGCGTCGCCGCCATGCGCGTGTCATCAGGCGTATCGACGCGCAGCGAATCGACGAAACCGTCACGGTAGTCGTCGCTCAGATCCATGATGTTGGCGTAGGTGACTTTGCCTTCCGCATCCGTCAGGCGGATGTTGCCTTCCGCATGCAGACGCTTGGTCTTCTGGTCGTAGATGACCTTGTCGGCCTCCACGCTGGTGCCGTTGTAGAACATCTGCACGTTGCCGACCGCCGACACGCGCTGATTGTTGTAGTCGTAATCCACCTCGACCGCTTGCACGAGCATCCGGCCGTCATTGTTGGCCGGCCGCGGCGGCGGCTTGGGCGGGCGCGGATTGTAGGTGAAGCTTTGCGCCGAAGCCGGCACCGTCAGGGCAAGCTCAAGCGAGCCCGCAAACGCCAATCCGGCGAGCAGGGCAATCATAGGTACGCCAACGGCGGCCAAGCGGGCTCGATAGCAGCGCACGGTTGTGCGCCGCCTGAACGCAGGCGACCTCAACTGGCGGGCGGCGACAACGGCCACTACCCGTCCTCCTGGTACAGCAAAGCTAAGAAGCCGGTGAGGCCGCCCACACAGACGGGCAACCACGCCGCAGCGATGGGATGCATCAACTCAGCCTTGCTCAAATCCTCAGTAACTTTCGATAGAACGTAGAGCAGAAAGCCTGCGCCCACGCCACTCAAAACCATCTTCTGCACGCCGCCCATCCGGAAGAAGCGAAGACTGACGGAAGCCGCCAACATCACCATTGCAGCCAGCAAAAACGGCTGTGCGATGAGCTTATGGTACTGCAGACGGTAGCCTGCGGTCGCGAAGCCCGAGCTTTCGGACGAACGGATATAGCCAGGCAGTTGCCAAAAAGACACGGTTTCGGGGGTGGAGAAACTGTTGCGAACCTGGGCCGGGGTTAGCGTCGTCGAGAGGTAAAAGCTCTCCTGATCAACCGGAGGTTTATCAAGGGAGTATCTGCGTACCGATTTGAAGGCCCAGCGGCCTTCCTCGAGGGCGGCTTCGCGCGCTTCGATTCGCTCCTTGAACTGCAGCTCGGTATCGAATCGGAACACGGTCAGTCCGGTCAGCCGGACACCCTGCTGCTCGCTGCGGGCCGCGTTGATGATCGACTGGCCGTCGCTGTTGATCTGGTTCAGCCAGAAGCCGGATGCATCCTGGATGCCGCCACCGGGCGCCGAGCCGAACAGTTCGGCCTCCATCCGCTTGGACAATTCGCGCAGGTTCGCCGACATCGGGTTGTAGGCGACCGTTGCGAGGGTGCCGAGGATGATCGAGCTCGCCAGCGCGGGCGAGATGAATTGCCAGGCGGACACGCCGGCCGCGCGGGCGACCACAAGCTCAAGCCGCCGCGACAGCGCCAGATAGCAGGTCATGGCGCCGATCAGGACGCAGAACGGCATCAGCTTTTCGAGCAGTTGCGGCACGCGGTACAACGACGTCTGCGCCACCGTGATCGCGGATGCCGACGCCAGCCCGGAGGTCTTGCGGACCATCTCGATGTAGTCGACCAGCACCAGCAGTACGAAAATGCTCGCAAACACGCCCACCGCCGAGACCAGGAAGCGGCCGGCAAAATATCGCCCGAGCGTGTTGGTCATCATGCTCATGCGGTGGCCGGCCGTCCGAAGAGCCGCGCGAGGCGTGCGTTCGACCTGTTGATGGCCTCCATCAGCGCGGCCGGCGGCTCCACCACGACGCCGCCGACGATCATCCACAGCCCGATGGCGATGGCGGCGAACAGCATCGAATACTGGACGAGCGCCATGACCGGCGTCTTCACCGCCATGACCGAGCAGGCAAATCCCGCCATGCGCAGGCCGAACACCGCCAGGATGGATCCGCCGATCGAAAAATTGCGGCTCTGCCGCGTCGTGCGTGGCGTGCCGAGGAAGGCAAAGGTCAGGACGGCGAATGCGAAGGGATAGACCGGGGCCAGTATGCGGTCATGCAACTCGGCGCGAAACTGCCCGGACAGTTGCTTGAATACCGGATCGTCCTCCGAGGGCGAGATCAGTTCCCAGAGATAGCGTTCGCGAATTCCGAATGTGATGTCGCGGCCCCGATTGGAGAATTTCGACATGTCGAAGGCGTAGCGGCCGAATGCCACCAGCGCCGGATCGCGCTTTCCCGCCTCGAAACGTTCGAGGTTGCCGTCCTCCAGCACCAGATAGGAGCCGCTCTCGTTCTTCAGCACCGTGCCGTGGTCGGCGATGATGGTGATGCGCTCCTTGGGATCGCGGCGGTCATCGACGAAGATGCCGGCGAGCACGCCGCCCGGCTGCCGCTCCCGGATGCGAATCGTCAGGTTCGGATCGAGCTGGGCGAAACGTCCGGGCTGCAGGATGTTGGTCAGCACGTCGGCGGTGATTTCGGCGTCCCATTGCTTGATCCGGCGCATGCCGTCGGGGGCGAGATAGGAGCCGATGAAGGCAACGATCAGGGCCACCACGCAGGTGGCGTAGAAAAACGGCCGGAACAGCCGGAATGGCGAGAAGCCGGCGGCGTTCATCACGATGATTTCGGAATCGGTGGCGAGCTTGTTCAGCGTGTGCGAGATCGCGATCATCAGCGCGATCGGCGCGATGATCAAAACCAGCGCCGGGATCACGAGGCCGGTGATGCCGAGGAAGGTGATGATGGTCTGGCCCTGGCTCGTCATCAGGTCGATGCCGCGCAACGCCTGCGTAATCCAGATCACGCCGGTGAGGCTGACCAGGACCAGCGCAAACGACGCGAGCGTCGTGCGGAAAATGTACCTGTCGATCGACCCCATCGTTACCGCACGATCCCACCTTGTGCGCCCAGAGGGCAGCTTCCGACCAATCCCTTTTCAGGGTTCCCCTTTGGTCGGGCCACCTTTCGTCAGCCGTCTACACTCTCACTACCATCCCTTTGATCCGTCAACAAAATGGCCGGGCCGTGGCACCCCCTCGGTATGGTTAATAAATACCATCATGTGGCGTTCCGGTCACGGCAGTGCTTGGCAGCGCGGCGGCTGACAGGCCATAGTGCCGAAAACATCAGGTCCGGAGCGATTTGGACCGCTACTGAGAGAACAATTCCATAAATCCGGGCCGATTCTGGACCCGCAAGACAGCCCTGAATTCTGGAGGATTACCTATGTCCGACGCCGTCAAGGTCGGCTTTGTCGCCTTTTCCACAGCCCCCCGCGGCGTTCTCGTGGTGTTTTGCGACGACGCATTGAAGTTCGGCGAGGCGACGCGGAAGGCGCTGGGGAAGGCATCCGATACCGTCAAACGGGCGGCGGCGGCCAACCAGTTCAAGGGCAAGAGCGGCTCGACGCTCGATATCCCGGCGCCAGAGGGAATCAAGGCGGAGCGCCTGATCGTCGTCGGCGTCGGCAAGGCGGCCGATATCAAGGAGAAGGATTTTCTCAAATTCGGCGGGGTGACGGCGGGCAAGCTCAATGCCGCCAGCGAAGCGGTCACCGTGATTGCCGAACTCCCTGAGGGGGCGATGCAGGCCGATTCTGCCGCCGCGATCGCATCGGGCCTCCGGCTGCGCGCGTATAAGTTCGACCGCTACAAGACCAAGAAGAAGGACGGCGAGAACGGAGAGCTTCGCGCCGACGTTTCGATTGCGGTCGAGGATGTCGCCGCCGCGCGCAAGGCGCTTGCGCCTGCGTCCCATGTCGTGGACGGCGTGATCATCGCCCGCGAACTCGTCAACGAGCCGCCGAACGTGTTGTACCCGGTGGAATTCGCGCGCCGTGCGAGCCAGCTCAAGAAGCTCGGCGTCGATGTCGAGGTGCTCGACGTCAAGGAGATGAAGAAGCTCGGCATGGGCGCCTTGCTCGGCGTCGCGCAGGGCTCGACCCAGCCCGGCCGCACCGTGATCATGCGCTGGAACGGCGGCAAGAAGGGCGATCAGCCGGTCGCTTTCGTCGGCAAGGGCGTATGTTTCGATACCGGCGGCATTTCCATCAAGGGTGCCGCCAGCATGGAGGACATGAAGGGCGACATGGGCGGGGCGGCCTGCGTGGTCGGGCTGATGCATGCGCTGGCCGCGCGCAAGGCGAAGGTCAACGCGGTCGGCGCAATCGGCCTGGTCGAGAACATGCCCGACGGCAACGCGCAGCGCCCCGGCGATATCGTCACCTCGATGTCGGGCCAGACCATCGAGATCATCAACACCGACGCCGAAGGCCGGCTCGTGCTGGCCGACGTGCTCTGGTACGTGGCGAAGAAGTTCAAGCCCAAATTCATGGTCGATCTGGCAACGCTCACCGGCGCGATCATGGTCGCGCTCGGAACCGAATACGCCGGCATGTTTTCCAACAACGACGAACTGGCTGACAGGCTGAGCAAGATCGGAACCGAAACCGGCGAACGTGTCTGGCGCATGCCGCTCGGCCCCGAATACGACAAGCAGATCGATTCGCAGTTTGCCGACATGAAGAACACCGGCGGCCGCCACGGCGGTTCAATCACCGCCGCACAATTCCTGCAGCGGTTCGTCGACAACACGCCGTGGGCGCATCTCGACGTCGCGGGAACCGCGATGGGCGCGCCGAAAACCGATATCAACCACAGTTGGGGATCCGGCTATGGCGTTCGCCTGCTGGATCGGCTGGTAGCGGAATATTACGAAGCCACGAAGTAATCCGGTCGCAGCCGCATGACGGAAGTCCTGTTCTATCATTTGCAGGGCATGTCGCTCGAAAGCGTATTGCCGCCGCTGTTGGAGAAATCGCTCGAGCGCGGCTGGCGCGTGGTCGTGCAATCGACCTCGCCCGAGCGCACCGAGGCGCTCGACGCGCACTTATGGACCTATAGCGACGATTCGTTCCTGCCGCACGCGACATGGCGTGCGGGCGATGCACAGGACCAGCCGATCATCCTCTCGATTGAGGACGGCAATCCGAACCAGGCCAATGTCAGGTTCCTGATCGACAACGCGGCGCTGCCGGCCGATTGCGACAGCTACGAACGGGTGGTGCTGGTGTTCAACGGCGACGATGCCGACGCGCTGACCGCAGCGCGCGGCGCCTGGGCCGATTGCAAGGCGAGGGGTTTCGAGGTGACGTATTGGCAGGCCGATGAGCGGGGACGCTGGCAGCGGCGGCAATAGCGAATCCATGGGAATTAATGATAATCTGCGGTTTCTGCGCCGGACCTTGCGGGCAGCCATGGTCGTGCCGCAAAGTGATGGTCCGACAAGCCGTTACAGTTGAAAGCGGGAGCGTGGGTTTAGCGTGCGACGCGGAACGATCGATCGAAAACCACTGCTGATGTTGTTGCTGCTCGGGCCTGCGCTGGCGGGTTGCTCGGGTGGAGCAGATCTTCTCTCGAAGGATGCGGACTGGTTTTCGCGCTCCGGACGCGTGTTCATTCGCAACGTGTCGATCGAGACGCCGCCGCTCACCCCGACCAAGCAAGTCGGGCCGGATGAACTTGTCGCGGCCGATGGCGGCTGTCCCGGCATGGCAGCGCCGGGCACCGACGCCGCCGCGTTGGCCGCCGGCAGCCCGCCGCCCTCGACGACGGGATCGGTTGCGCTCGGTCATACCGAATGCGACGTCGTGCGCGGCATCGGCGCGCCCGACAATGTCAGCCTTTCCAACAATCCGCGCGGGGATCGTGTCGCGGTCGTCACCTATTCGCGCGGTCAGCGGGCCGGCCTCTACACCTTCACCGCGGGACGCCTGACGTCGATCGAGCGTGCACCGGAAGCGGCGGCGCCGGCAAAGGGCGCCAAGCCGAAGAAGAAGCCGGCGGCGTAGCTCGCCGGCATCGACTGATTTCAACCCGCCGCTTCGTCGAATTCCGAACTGGCTTCCAGCCAAGCTTCCTCGGCGCGCCGCAGCGCGCTTTCGGCGCCGGCGCGGGCCTTGCTTAGTTGTGCGGCCTGCTTGGGATCGCGCGTAAAGATATCCGGCAAGGCGAGGGCAGTGTCGATCTTGGCGATGATGCCGTTGATGCGCTCGATCTCGGCCTCGGCTTCGGCGATCCGCTGCTTCACCGGCGTTCGTCTCTCGCTCCTGGCGCGCCCGGACTTTGCGGTCTCCTTGGATCGCTCGCGCGAACCGTTGCGCGTATCGCCGATCGACAACACCAGTCGCCTGTAGTCGTCGAGGTCACCGTCGTAGCTCGTCACGGTCTGATTGGCGACGACCCACAATTGATCGGCGCAGGCTTCGATCAGATAGCGATCGTGCGAGACCATGATGACGGCGCCGGGAAAGTCGTTGATCGCCTCGGCGAGCGCCGCGCGGCTGTCGATGTCGAGATGGTTGGTCGGCTCGTCGAGGATGATCATGTTCGGAGCGAAGAAGGTGGCGAGCCCAAGCAGCAGCCGCGCCTTCTCGCCGCCCGAAAGACTCTTGACCAGGGTGTCACCGGCCTTGCCGGAAAACCCGATCGCGCCGGTGCGGCCGCGCACCTTGGTTTCGGGCGCGTCCGCCATGAGCCTGCGGACGTGATCGTAGGGCGATGCATCGAGGTTGAGTTCGTCGACCTGATGCTGCGCGAAATAGCCGACCGAGAGTTTTTCCGCGCGCGTGACCCGGCCGGAGAAAGGCTGCAGCTTGCCCGCCAGCAGCTTGACCAGCGTCGATTTGCCGTTGCCGTTGGAGCCGAGCAGGGCGATGCGGTCGTCGGTGTCGACGCGCAGCGTCACGCGATTGAGCACCGGCTTTTTCGGATCGTAGCCGACCGAGACGTCATCGACGGCGATGATCGGCGGCGACAGCATTTTCTCCGGCGTCGGGAACGTGATTTCGCGCACGTCCTGGGTCACCAGCGCCGTGACCGGCTTCATCCGTTCCAGCATTTTCACGCGGGATTGTGCCTGGCGCGCCTTGGAAGCCTTCGCCTTGAAGCGGTCGACGAAGGCCTGTAGCCGCTTGCGCTCGTCCGCTTGGCGCTTGGCATGCTTGGCGTCCAGCATTTCGCGCATGGCGCGCTGTTCCTCGAACGAGGAATAGGTTCCCTTGTAGAGCATCAGCTTGCCGCGATCGAGGTGGAGGATCTGGTCGACCGAGGTGTCGAGCAGGTCGCGGTCATGACTGATGACGATGACGGTGCGTGGATAGTTCGCCAGATGGTCTTCCAGCCACAGCGTGCCTTCGAGATCGAGATAGTTGGTCGGCTCGTCCAGCAGCAACAGATCGGGCGCTGAAAACAGCGTCGCCGCCAGCGCCACCCGCATGCGCCAGCCGCCGGAGAATTCCGAACACGGCCGCGTCTGGTCCGCGGCGGAAAATCCGAGGCCGCTCAGGATCGCGGCGGCGCGCGCCGGCGCCGAGTGCGCGTCGATGTCCACAAGGCGCGTCTGGATTTCAGCGATCCGGTGTGGATCGGTGGCGGTTTCCGCTTCATGGAGCAGCGCGTCGCGCTCCAGGTCCGCCTTCAGCACGACATTGATGAGGCTCTCCGGTCCATCAGGCGCTTCCTGCGCCAGGCTGCCGATGCGCCACCGCGGCGGTAGGGTGATGCTACCGGACTCGGTTGGGAGGTCGCCGCGAATCGCATGAAACAGCGTCGATTTGCCGACGCCGTTGCGGCCGACGAAGCCGACGCGCGCGCCGGGCGCGATCTGCACCGTGCTATCGTCGATCAGGAGCCGCCCGGCAATCCGGACCGAAATATCCGTGATGGAAAGCATGCGGCCTTGTCACCGGAGCGGCCGCTAAACGCAACTCCTTTATCGGTAAAATTCGGCTGTGCAGCGGCCCTCAATGCAACTCGTTGTCGCGGCGGCTCAGCTCGTCGACGAGCTCCCGCAGACGCGGTGGCAGTTCGGTTTCGGTACGCATGCTCTGCTGCAACCGTTCACCAATGGCGTCGCAGATCGACACGCAGGTTTTGTGATCGATCAATTCGGAATCGTTATTGATTCGTACATTCATGGGCGGCCTCTGCCGAGTTCCACCTCGCAGTGCTCGCAAGGCTTGAGTTATATTTGATGGATCAAGTCACAACGGCGAAATTGGTTTCCCGTGCAGATCCCCATGCGTTCGCGTGAAAGTAGTCGAATCACCGAAGGGCTGTTGGTTCCGCATAAAAAAGCCCCGGCGCGGCGGCCGGGGCTCAGTCAGGGGGAGCTCAAATCAGGTCAGTAGCAGCGGTTCACCAGCCGCCAGCGCGGGCCCCAGGGGGTCGGAACCAGACGCCGCACGTAACAGCCGCCATAGCCGCCGGCGTAATAGGCCGGGCCGCCGATGAAGACGCGGGGGCCACCCCAACCGTGATGATGATGATGCCAGCCGCCATGGTGCCAGCCGCCGGCCGATGCCGCTGTCGGCGCCAGCGCGGCTGCACCCAGCGACGCCGCGGCCGCAGCAACGAGCAAGAGTTTGCGTAACATGATCGTCTCCTCAAAGTTTCGGCGCCAGTTGGCACCCATCAGTGAGATCGGGTCCCGTGACGCCCGGGGCCGGCGGATGCGCGTGCCCTGCGTTCGATCGTCGGTAAGTCTATGGCCGCGAAGCTGAATGAAGGTGCCACAGCCGTTTCAGACAGGGTTCACCTCCATGAAATTGCAGCAATCTTTGCCCCACGGGGCGAAGTGCCGCACAAAAAGGCGCCCAAAAGGGGTGGCAGGCGCGTCACCGGTCGCTTGCCGTCGTGAGGTGGCGCCGATATAAGCCCCGCAACCCACTTATCAGCGTTTTGTAAGGACGTAAGCAATGGCGATTGAACGCACTTTCTCGATCATCAAACCGGACGCGACCGCGCGCAATCTGACCGGCGCGGTCAACGCGCTGATCGAGAAGGCTGGCCTGCGGATCGTCGCCCAGAAGCGCATTCGCATGACCCGCGACCAGGCGGAAACCTTCTATGCCGTCCACAAAGCGCGTCCGTTCTTCGGCGAACTGGTCGACTTCATGACCTCGGGGCCGGTCGTGGTGCAGGTGCTGGAAGGCGAGGGCGCCATCGCCAAATACCGCGACGTGATGGGAGCCACCGATCCGTCGAAGGCGGCGGACGGCACGATCCGCAAGGTCCATGCGAAATCGATCGGCGAGAACTCGGTGCACGGTTCGGACGCGCCGGAGACGGCCGCGATCGAAATCGCGCAGTTCTTTTCCGGCAACGAAATCGTCGGCTGATTTTATCGAAACGGCGGCCGCAATAGCCGCGAGCAACGGCTGAAGAGGCCGAGGGGGGAACGCTGTGAACTGGCTGTGGCAAATCTTCGATCCTGCGACGATCTCGGCATTCTTCACCCAGTTCAATGCCGAGATGCAGACGCCGGCCTTCTGGGTCGCGCTCGGCAAGATCATGTGGATCAACATCCTGCTGTCGGGTGACAACGCGCTTGTCATCGCGATGGCGTGCCGCAGCCTGCCGCCGCGCCAGAAGTTCTGGGGCATGATCCTCGGCGCCGGCGTCGCCGTTCTCTTGCGCATCATCTTCACCGGCATCGTCGTGACGTTGATGGGGCTGCCGTTCCTCAAGCTGGTCGGCGGTCTCGCGCTGCTCTTCATCGCAGCGAAGCTGCTGGTGCCTGAACACGAGGGCGAGGGCGATGTTGACGCGGCGGCGCATCTATGGGCGGCCGTGCAGATCGTGGCGATTGCTGACATCGTCATGAGCCTCGACAACGTCATCGCGGTCGCCGCCGCCGCCAATGGCAGCATTCCGCTGCTGGTCATCGGGCTTGCGATCAGCGTTCCCTTGATCGTCGCAGGCGCAGCGTTGATCATGGCACTGCTCTCGCGTCTGCCCGCTTTGGTATGGGCCGGCGCCGCCTTGCTTGGCTGGATCGCGGGCGAGGTGATGGCGACCGACCCTGTCATCCAGCCGTCGATGCACGCGTTCTTCAACGGCCCGGTCGGTGTCGGACTCGATGGCGTGCTCAAATCGATCGGCATCGGGCCGCAGTTCACCAATGGCGGACACGGCAGCGAGATCGTGCTCGGGCTCGTCGGCATCGCCGTCGTGCTGGTCGTGGGATCGATCTGGCGCAAGCGCAAGCTCGAGGGTGCGGCCGAGCATTCTGCTGCGGCATAACGCAACCGATTCGATTGCAAATAGCGGCGCGGGCAGGAGCCCGCGCTCGCGGCGCCCGAAGCGACAGCTCAGCTAAAAAAGGTCCCAGCGTTGCCGCTGGGGCCTCTTCTATGGGTTTCTCAGTGAGATTTAGATTTAGGCAGTCGCAAGCGCGGCTGCCCGGTTGCGGCGGCGATAGGCCAGGAAGCCGATCCCGGCAAAGCCCAGGATCATCATGGCCCAGGTGGAGGGCTCGGGAACGGCAGTAATTGCCGTCATCGTGCCTGTGAAAAGACCGTCGCCGGTGAAGGTCACCTTGGTCACAAACGCCGTCGAGTTGTTGGGATCGAGTCCCAGGCTTTCGTCGATACCCAGGACTTTGAACTTGCTGACGCCGCCCGGGCCGAAATCGTACAGCGTGTTTGCCAGAAGATCGGCTGCGTGGACGTAGGTGCTCCCGTTCCAGATGTAGAGGCCGTAGGGGTGCCCCAGGCCCAATTCCGGTAATATCACGCTCGCGAATTCGGACCGGTCGCGCCGACCGAAAAGATGTAACCCAGCGCGGCGGCCGGATCCAAATTGTAGGACTGGCCGTGAGTGACGTCGATATGGAAGCTGTAGACCGTCTCACCCACAGCATTCAAAGACGAGACCGGCACGTAAACCGGACCATTGAACTGTGAAATCGCGGTAGGATGAAAATCGAAGAAGCTGTGCGAGCTGGCGCCGGTGGTCGCGTTGCTTTGGATCCGGTAGTCGTCCCGGATCACGATGCCATAATGACCGTTAGCCGAGAGGTTGGCCGCCGCCGGAATGGTGTAGCTGGTCTGGCTCGACGGCAGGTCCGCCCTCCAGATCGTCTGCTTGTTGTTGTTGAGATCGACAATGAAGATTCTGGTCGCCTGATTGTAGCCGCTCGGCGGGGTGAAGGCCGGCGCGTTCCAGGTAATCGTCGGAGTCGTTGTCGCATTCGAGGCGCCGCTGATCGCAATTCCCGTGATGAAGGGAGGCGCTCCGATGTTGGGATTGATGGCGGCTGTATTAACGACGAGCGGCGAGTTGCTGTAGTTCGGGTTGGTGACGGTGAGCTGCCACGATCCGAGAAGGTTCGGATTATAGGCAATCCTTCGGTCAAAAAGATTGGGGTCGGGGATCGAATTGCCAGCGGGGACATTAAACGTGACGCCGTTCTGCGTTGCAGTGACGGTGGTGCTGGCCAGGAAGGCTGCATCTGCATTCGATCCCTGCGGATGAAACCGTCCGCCGAACTCCAAGAATTTGGATGCAACGGGCTGTCCGAATGCCACGTTCGAGGAATTGTATCCGATGAAGTTGAAGGTGCCGGGGAAACCGGTCACCCCGGTGTTCTGTACGATGACGTCTGCTCGGGCGGCAGCCGGAGCGGCGATCGCAACGGCCACTGCAAGGATCTTCGGATTGTGGAATAGCTTCCCAAGCGGTGATTTAAATAGCCGCATAACATCCCCCATGATATAAATTTTATTAAAACTTAATCAGGCTAACACGCGCATTTAGAATTTGCCAAGCCGCATTTTAATGCTCGATGGTCGTGCGGTACGTTGTCACCGGCATAAGCATTCACGTAGCGATGACAACTTTTGGTAGCGGCCTCTGGCGCGCCTCCTTGTAGGCGCCGGTCAGGCGGCTTTACTCGGCGGGGCGCTTCAACCAGCGACGGGACGCCCAGTGCACTGACGCGGCTAGCGATTGCCTTTGCCGCCGCCCGGCTCCATACAGTTTCACATGACCGAACCGTTATTGGGGCGCAGCATCGACCGCCTTGAAGACGCGCGCTTCGTGCAGGGGCGCGGGCGCTATGTCGCCGATCTCGCGGCGCCAAATGCACTTCATGGCGTCGTCGTTCGCTCGCCGCACGCCCATGCCCGCATCGCCGCGATCGGCGCCGAGGCGGCGCGGAAGGTGCCGGGCGTTGCCGCCGTGCTGACGGGGGCCGAACTGGCCGCCGACAAGATCGGCCCAATGCCGTGCGCGGTGACCGCGATCCCGATGACGACGCCGCTGGTAGTGCCGCCCTATCACGCGCTGGCGCAGGGCGTCGTTCGCTACGTCGGCGAGCCGGTCGCGTTCGTGGTCGCGGCAAGCGCGGAAGCCGCGCGCGATGCCGCCGAGGCCGTGGTCGTCGATTATGAGCCGCTGCCGCCGGTCGTCGCGATCGCAGATGCCATCTCGCCGGACGCGCCGTCGATCTGGCCGGAGGCAAGCGGCAATTTCGCGTTCCAGTTCAACCGTGGCGAGATCGGCCCGGTGCAAACGGCGCTCCGCGATGCCGCCCACGTCGTCGAATGCGAACTGATCAACAACCGCGTCGTCGCCGCGCCGATGGAGACACGCGGCGCGATCGGGGAATTCGACGCCGCGAGCGGCCGGCTGCATCTGACCGCCTCGGCCGCCGGCGCACATGCGATCCGCGACCTGCTTGCCCACGGCGTCTTTCGCATCGATAGAGAAAAGCTTCGCGTCAGCATTCCCGACGTCGGCGGCGGCTTCGGCATGAAGAACGTGCTCTATCCGGAATGGGTGCTGGTGCTGTGGGCGGCGCGTCGCCTCGGCCGTCCCGTCAGGTGGATCGGCGACCGCAGCGAGGATTTCACCGGCTCTGCACATGGCCGCGACAGCCTGATCCGCGTTCGCCTTGGGCTTGATCGCGACGGCCGCTTGCTGGCACTCGAGACAAAAGTGTTCGCCAATCTCGGCGCCTATGTCTCCACGGTTGCGCCGGCCGTGCCGACCATGGCGATGGCAAGCGCGATGGGCGGCGTCTACGACATTCCGCTGATCGCATTCGAGACCAGGGGCGTGTTCACCAACACGACGCCGGTCGACGCCTATCGCGGCGCCGGCAAGCCGGAGGCGAACTATCTGATCGAGCGCTGCATCGACATCGCAGCTCACCAGCTTGGGATGGATGCGCTGAAGCTGCGGCGCAAGAACATCATGCGGCGCTTTCCTTACGCGAGCGTGATGGGACTTAACGTCGAGCAGGGCAGCTTTGCCCACGCAATCGATCACGCGGCCACGGCTGCGGAGGGCTTCAAGGCGCGCGCGAGAAGTTCGCGCAAGCAGGGGCGGCTGCGCGGTCTTGGGCTTGCCTGCTTTCTTGAAACGGCGCGCGGCCAGCCCAATGAAGTGGCGGAGGTAGGTTTTTGCGAGGACGGGCTGATCGACCTGAAGGTCGGCACGCATTCGAGCGGCCAGGGGCACGAGACCACTTACGCCCAGATCGCGGCGAATGCGCTCGGCCTGCCGCTGGAGCGCTTCCGGTTTCGCCAGGGCGATACGAACGATCTCGATTCCGGCGGCGGCCATGGCGGGGCGCGCTCGATGCACCAGGGCGGCACGGCGCTGTTGATGGCGGCGGAAGGGTTGATCGAAAATGCGCGGCGCCTTGCCGCCCGCCTGCTGCAGGCCGGCGTGGATGCGATTCAATACCAGGCAGGAATGTTGCGCGTGGCCGCGACGGGGCAGGAGATCAGCCTTGACGAGGTGGCGCGCGCCTCCTTTCAGTCGGCCGGCGACGACGTTGCGCCCGGCCTGGCGCACAAGGCGACGCATCTATGCGACCGCTACACCTTTCCCAACGGCTGCCATGTCGCCGAAGTCGAGATCGATCCGGCGACCGGCGAAGTCAGGCTCGATCGTTATGTCATCTTTGATGATTACGGTCGCCTGCTCGATCCGCGCCAGACGCTGGGACAGGTCCATGGCGGCGTCGTACAGGGCATCGGCCAGGCCTTGTTCGAGCAGGCGCTGTTCGATGCCGAGACGGGGCAGATCCTATCGGGCTCGCTGATGGATTATGCGCTGCCGCGCGCCGGCGATCTCCCCGCGTTCGAGGGCAGCCTCACGCCTGATTTTCCAAGCCGCGCCAACCGCCTCGGGGTCAAGGGAAGCGGTCAGGCCGGCGCTATCGCAGCACCCGCGACCATCATGAACGCCGTGATGAACGCACTGGCGCCGCTCGGCGTGCAGCATCTCGACATGCCGGCCACGCCCTCCCGCATCTGGCACGCGATCCAGACGGCGGCGCGCTCACCGAACGCCAGAGTGGATGCGGCCGCGTCGGCGGACTGACGTGATGTCCGCCGAGCTCTGCGGGACAATTAGACCCGCTCGATCGCAGCAGGCATCCTGGCGACCGACATCAGCGACCGCGCCACCTGATTGAGAAGCTGGTCGGCGTTTTCTTCTTCCGCCAGCGATTTCGACAGCAAGGCGACGATGGCGCTGTGGCGTAATTGCTGGGCCAGATTCTTCGCCGTCGTATATCCCGACATCTCGTAATGCTCGACGCGTTGCGCGGCGCCGATCAATGCGAGATCGGCGGCGGCATCTTCCTTCTCTTCGCCTTCGGCCATGATCTCCTGGCCTTCCTCGACCAAACCCATCATGCCCTTGCAGGGCTTGGCGCGGGCGGTTTTGCCAAGCAGTTCGAAGCACTCGTTGATGCGCTCGATCTGATTTTCCGTCTCGACCAGATGCTGCTCGAAGAGTTCGCGCAGTTGATCGAACCGTGCCGCCTCTGCCATCTTGGGCAATGCCTTGGTGAGCTGTTTTTCCGCATGCAGGATGTCGCGCAATTCGTCGATGAGCAGCTCATTGAGTCCGGCTTCATCGACCGGCGGCGAGCTTTCGGTGACGATCGCGGTCGCTGCTCCCGGGTCGCCAGCCTGGATGGCCGGAGATTCCGTGAATACCCAGCCGTTGCCTTCGTTCCAGGGGCCACGCGTGTCGATCTCGCCGTGTTCTCCGGTTCCTGTGGAATCGTTGAAGAACTGCTCGACAAGGCCGGGCGTCGGCGCGATGCGTCCGATGCTGAAGGCCGGCTTGCTCATGCTTTCGAGCGCCAGCGCAAACGCTTTCATATGGGTGATTTCACGCGTCATCAGGAATTGCAGGGCATCCTTTGAGCCGGCGTCGTCGCAGAAGTTGATCAGGCGCTCATAGACGATCTTGGCTCGTGCCTCGGCCGCGATGTTGCTGCGGAGATCGACGTCCAGCTCCCCGGTGATCTTGAGATAATCGGCGGTCCAGGGATTGCCTTGCGAGTTGAACAGGTTAACTCCGCCTCCGCCGGCGATGGCGATCAGCGGATCAGCTTCGGCGGCCTGACGGTCGAACTTGGAAGGCTTGAGGTGCATGCGCGCGAGGCAGCCGACGACTTCGAGATGGCTTAGTTCCTCGGTGCCGATGTCCATCAACAGATCCTTGCGGGCGGGATCCTCGCAATTAAGGCCCTGTATCGAATATTGCATCGCGGCCGCCAACTCGCCATTGGCGCCGCCGAACTGCTCGAGCAGCATGTTGCCAAAACGAGGATCGGGTTCGTCGACTCGAACGGTGAACATCAGTTTCTTGACATGGTGGTACATGGGAGAGCCTCGCGAGGTTGAGAGATCTCGAACGGCACGCCATGTGGTTTGTTCCTAATTCGCGTGCTGGCTCGTCGCGTCGGACCAGAACAGAGAAAGAGCTCGGGCTCTTACAGCGCGGTCGGTGGGGCATCCTGCCGCAAGGCACAGAAGGCCGACAGTTTCGGCGTCAAAGTCGACGATGCATCTCGAAATCATCTGGCCGATCGGCGCGATGACTATCACTGTGGTCGGGTATGGCCGGCAGTGGGCAGATGATTGTCGGAAGGGCGTCCATCCAGGGCAACAGAACCGACGATGTTTGTATCGGCTGGGGCGAGCCCTGTTCTTGCGCCAATGGCTATGTTTGCTGCATTTGAGCCGATCGTTATCCGTTCCCCGAAGGCGCGGCATTACGCGCAATTAAAGGTGTACGGCTAAGTAATCCACCGGACAGACCGTACGATTATGGCTGATACCGTTTTGTCGTCGCCGCGCGGCCCCTGAGGACAATCGGTGATGAGAACGCCCGATGCGCTCTCGCTGTCCTCCAACCGGAAACGAGCGGATCATGCAAAAGCGGCGCCGTTTTAAACAGACAACCACTCTCGAAGAGCGCCTGGCCGAAGAAGCCAAGCAGTTGCGCGCGGAAGCAGGGATGCTGCCGCCAGGTCCCGTTCGGGACGGGTTGTTGCGGAGAGCCCGTCAGGACGAGACGGCCGCGCATATGACCGAGTGGTTGAACTCGCGGGGTTTGCAGCCCCCACGAGGTTAATGCTGTTCAAGCGAACGGCTTTGCGTACCGTTGCAGCACTTACGACGCCCGCAGATCAATGGCGGGGCCGGTGGGCTCGCGTCGCCGCCTGTTGGTCGCGCCGTCCGTCTGCTTTTGTCGGCCATCGCTTGTCGCTGATGGCGGCATGGACGACCTCGATCATGGTCTTGCGCACCTCGAGGAAAGCTTTTGTCAGTGGCCGGTCCGCCAGCGAAACCAGCGCGAGTGCGCGCGTCAGCGGCGGATCGATAATGCGGCGCGCGTGATATTTCTCCGCTTCGAGGTCG
This sequence comes from Bradyrhizobium sp. WYCCWR15520, assembly GCF_056174665.1. NCBI lineage: Bacteria > Pseudomonadati > Pseudomonadota > Alphaproteobacteria > Hyphomicrobiales > Nitrobacteraceae > Bradyrhizobium > Bradyrhizobium sp. WYCCWR15520. The sequence goes on along the minus strand of NZ_JBWBWM010000013.1, from coordinate 57,958 downwards.
GCAAGCACGCTGGCGCGGGCGAGGATGGCGCAGCCTAATCCGGCCTCCAGCGCCATGCGCAGCGCAGACAGGGAACCGACTTCGAGCGTGTCGCTCGGGATGATTTGATTGCGCAGAACCTGGGTCTGGATGATGGCGCGCGAAGCCGGCATCGGCGCCAGTCCGAGCACGCTTCGTTGCGGAATGGCGGAGAAGGCGACCGGACCGGATGATCGGCCGATCAGACTCGGATGCCCGACGAGATAGAGGTCTTCTTCCCCGAGCAACTCGACGTCCAGGCGGGCGTCCCTCGGCGGGTTATAGGCGAGCGCGAGATCAACGGTCCCTGAGAATACGCGCTCGATCAGCGCCGGCGACAGCGCCTCGACGACCGTCAGGTGCACGCCCGGAGATTTCGTTCGCACCGCCTTCATGACATCGAGCGCGACCATGGAGATCGCGGTGTGGCTGAGGCCGATGCAGACCGGACCGGCCGCGGCCTCGTTATAGGTCCGCACATCCTCTTCGGCCTTGCCGAGCGCCGACAGCACGGCGCTGGCGTGCTCGTAAAGCCGCCGGCCGGCCGCAGTCAGTGCGATGCCGCGCGGCCGTCGCTCCAGCAGCTTGACGCCAAGATCGGTTTCGAGCGCGGCGATGTGGTGGCTTAGCGCCGATTGGGCGACATTGAGCGCCTCCGCGGCGCGCGACAATACGCCGGCGTCGGCGATGGCGATGAAATAGCGAAGCTGCCGCAATCCGAGCGCCATTGAACCGCTCCTGCCATCGAATTATCAGAACAGAATGATCTTCATATTATATTTGTCAGATGTCTAGGCGCGCGGCAAGCTGGCCGGCAACCAAAGGGACTTTCAGGAGGAGCGCCGGCACATGGATCTGCCTGATAGTGTCGTGATCACCGAGGAGGGGCCCCGCGAAGGCTTTCAGATCGAGCCCGGCCCGGTGGCCACCGCCGACAAGATCGCGCTGATCGACGCGCTCTCCGCCTGCGGGCTTCGCCGGATCCAGGCCGGCTCCTTCGTCAATCCTAAGCACGTTCCGGGCTGGGCCGACGCCGAGGCTGTGATGGAAGGATTCACTCCGCGTGAAGGCGTCGAATACTCCGCGCTGTGGTTCAACGAGAGCGGACTGCAGCGCGCGCTTGCCTTCAGGAGGAAGCTGACCCTTGCCGGCTTCATTTCGCTGAGCGCATCCGAACCGTTCGCAATCAGAAACCTCAACCGCGACCGCGCCGGACAAATTGAGGCGATGCGCAACTATGTGCGAGTGCACCGGGAAGCCGATGTACCGATTGCCAAAATCATCATTATGGCCGCGTTCGGCTGCAATTTTGCGGGCGACGTCTCGCCGGCGAAGGTCGTCGAGACGGTGGCGGACGGGCTTGCGATTGCGCGCGAAGCCGGCGTGGACGTGCGGGACATTTCGCTTGCGGACTCCATGGGCTGGGCCACGCCCTGGCGTGTAGCTGCCGCCATTGGCGCCGTTCGCGAGCGCTGGGGCGATATGCGGATCGCGCTGCACCTCCACGACACCCGCGGGCAGGGCATCGCCTGCGCTTACGAAGGCCTGCGGCTCGGCGTGACTGCATTCGACGCGGCGGTGGCCGGGCTCGGCGGGTGTCCGTTTGCCGGCCAGCCAGGCGCGCCGGGCAACATCGCCACCGAAGAACTGGCCTTGCTCTGCGAGGAGATGGGCATCTCCACGGGCCTCGACATCGAGGCGCTGATCGAGGCCGGGCGGCTTGCCGAGCGGATCGTCGGACACCGACTGCCGAGCGCCGCGTTGCGATCGGGAACGCTCGCCGCATTCAGGAGACGGGCTGCATGACGACGTCCTCCAGGCCGCTTGCGGGGCTGAAAGTGCTCGATTTCGGCCACACCATCATGGGGCCGTGCGCCGGCGTCCTGTTCGCCGATCTCGGCGCCGACGTCGTCAAGATCGAGCCGGCCGACGGCGATCCGACGCGGCGGTTGCCGGGCTTTGCCGCCGGTTTCTTCGCGACCTACAACCGCAACAAGCGCTCGATCGCGATCGACCTGAAGCGGCCGGAGGGGCAGGCGGTTGTGCATCGGCTGGTCAGAGATGCCGATGTCGTGCTGGAGAATTTCGGTCCAGGCACTATCGAACGTCTCAAATGCAGTTGGGAGGATCTGCGTCAGATCAATCCGCGCCTCGTCTATCTCTCGATGAAAGGTTTTCTGAAGGGACCGTACGAGAACCGTGGTGCGCTGGATGAAGTGGTGCAGATGCAGTCCGGGCTCGCCTACATGACCGGCCCTCCCGGCCGGCCGTTGCGCGCCGGCGCGCCTGTGATCGACATTCTCGGCGGCGTGTTCGGCGTCGTGGCCGCGTTGTCGGCGCTACGCGAGCGCGACGTCACCGGCGTCGGGCAAAAGGTTGCGAGTTCGCTGTTTGAAAGCGCAACTTTCATGCTCGGCGCGGTCGTCGTCGGCAGCGCGGTAACGGGCGGGCCGATGCCGCCGATGCCGGCACGGAAAAATGCCTGGGGCGTGTATGACGTTTTCACCGCCTCCGACGGCGGTCAGGTCTTCATCGGCTGCACCTCGGATGGTCATTGGCAGCGCTTTTGCGATGCGTTCGGCTTCGACGAATGGCGCGACGATCCGAGGCTTACCGGCAACGCCAACCGCTGCGAGGCGCGGGAGTGGATGCTGCCCGAACTGGAGCGGCGGATCAGCAAACTGCCGCTGAACGAAATCCTCCAAAAGTGCGAGGCGGCCCGCATCGCCTATTCGCGGGTGGGGCGGCCCGATGAACTGTCGATCGATCCGCATCTGCTCGCCAATGGCGGGCTGCTTGCGACCGCCGTATCGGCATTCGGTGGCGGACCGCTGGTTGGAATTCCGGCCTTGCCTGTTGAATTCGGCGAGGCGCGCGAAAGGCCGGGGCTCGTGCGGCAGCCACCGCGGGTCGGCGAGCACGCCGACGAAATCCTGCAGGCGGCCGGATATTCGGAACGTGAAATTGCGGACTTGCGCTCGGCTGGTGTGCTGGGGGCGGTTGTGAGCGTACCTGCGTAGCAGCGAACAAAAAGAGCGGTTCAACCGCCTGCGCGAAACAAAAATAGTCAGGGAGGAGACGGAACATGATTTCCGACAGCCTGCTTCGAGCGAAAGCACACATTCTCGGCGTCGCGATGGCGCTGGTTGCGATGGTGCCAGGTGCCAATGCGCAGCCATACCCATCGCGGTCGATTACCATGCTCGTCGGCTATTCCGCGGGCGGGCAGGCCGATGCGCTGGCCAGGATCATCGGCAAGCAGCTCGGCGAGAACCTCAAGATATCCGTCGTCATCGAGAACAAGACGGGCGCCAACGGCATGATCGCGGCGCAGGCGGCAGCACGGTCCGAGCCCGACGGATACACCGTCCTGATGGTGACGGATGCGATGGTCACCATCGATCCGCACCTCGCCACCAGCAACCATTTCGACCTTTCGACGGCGATGGAGCCGGTCGTCAACGTGGCGTGGTCGCCGCTTCTGCTGGCCGCGGCCAACAATGTGCCGGCGAATTCGGTGGCCGAGCTGGTCGCGCTCGGCAAGCAGAAGACGCAGAATTTGAGTTTCGGCAGTCCGGGCAGCTCGACGCCGCACCGTCTCGCCGGCGAGATGCTACAGAAGTATGGCGGCTTCACCATGACCCATATTCCCTACAAGGGAACGGCGGCCTCGGTGAACGACCTCCTGGGCGGGCAGATCCCGCTGCTGTTCGGCGCGCCCACGGCGGTGGAGCCGCTGGCGACCGCGGGGAAGATCAAGGTGCTCGGCGTCACCTCGGAGAAGCGCCATCCGCTGCTGCCCAACGTGCCCGCGATCAGCGAGACGTTCCCAGGGTTCAAGACCATCAGCTATATCGGCTTCATGCTGCCGAAGAAGACCCCGGCGCCCGTGATCGCGACCCTGAACAAGGAAGTGAACCAGATACTTGCATCAGACACGATGCGCGTCTGGCTGGACAAGCAGGGCATGGTCGCCGTCGGCGGCACGCCTGATGATTTCAAGCGCCAGATCGCGGTCGACTATCAGGCGCGCGGTGAACTGGTCCGCGCTCTCGGTATTACCGCCGAGTGAGAAAGGGTGGCATCGTGGCGACCGCATCGAACGAACAGGTCCGGTTTGACGGCCGCATCCTGTTTCTTTCTGAGAACGCCGACATGGTTGAGCGCCAATTGCATGGAGCGGATATTTCGCTGGCCGACGCGTTGCCGTTGCGCAGCGACGTGTCGACCGACGAAATCACGCCGGCCGCGATCTGCTACTATTACGACGAGAAACTCGGGGATTATCCCTATCACGGCCTGAAATGCGGTCAGCGCCTGCCGGTGTCGGTGGGCAGCGTCAAGGCTGGCGGATTCGGTGTGACGGTGGCTGGACGCCGCTATGGCAAGGGCTCTTCGCGCGAGGCCAGCCCTTATGCCGAGTGGTGCGCCGGCATCCGGCTGGTGATTGCGGAAAGTTTTGAGCGCATCTATCGGCAGAACTGCCGTAATCTCGGCATCTACACCTCGACCGACTTCGGGTTGGTCGAACGCATCCGCCGCGGCGAGAGCATTCCGATCAGCGAGTTTACGCACGGGGAGGACGAACTCACCGCGGAGCTCATTCGCCGGGGAGGGCTGTTCAAGCTGACACGGGCACGAAAAGACGGATGGTCGCCGGCGGCGCACGTTACCGCATCGCGGCCGATGACCTATGCCGAAAAGATCATCGCGCGCGCTTCCACCGGCAATCGCGATGCGGTCTGTCCCGGCCAGGCCATCTTCGCGACGGCCGACTGGCGCTATGCCCATGAATACGTGACGCCGATGTGCGTCAGCTTTCTCGAGCGGGAAATGGGCGATCAGATTGCGTTGCACGACCGCGCGAGCATCGTCTGCTTCGGCGATCACTTGCCTTTCATTCATCGGAGCATGTCACCGGAGCGGCGTGCGCGGGGGCTGCTTGAAGCGGCGCAGGCCCTGGCCAAGGTCCAGCAGCAATTCTGCGAGACGCACGGGCTGCGCTTGCACGGCTACCTCGTGGACCGCGATGGTTCGGAAGGCATCAGCCACTCGATCATGGCCGAGCGCTACGTGAAACCGGGCCAATTGGTCGTCGGCACCGACTCCCATACGCCCCATTGCGGTGCCTTGGGCGCATTGGCGTTCGGCATCGGTACGACCGAGATGGCGAATGCCTGGGTGACGGGAGAGGTGCGCGTCGAAGTGCCTCGGACCTGCCGCGTGCGGCTCAATGGCCGGATACCGGCAGGCGTCGAGGCAAAGGATATCGTCCTGCATTTGCTGCGCTTGCCGTACGTTCGCGGGGGAAGGGCGATCGGTCAGGTGATCGAGTATTGCGGCGAAGCGCTATCGAGCCTGTCCACCGACGAACGCGCAACCCTGACCAACATGGTGGCGGAGATAGGTGGTTTCAGCGGGATTGTGGTCCCGACGAGGAGACGTGCCGATTTGTCAGGGAGCGCCGCGGTATCGAGCTGCAGCTTGAGCCGTGGATGTGTAGCGACGACGAGGCTGAGTTCGCGCAGCTCATCGACGTTGAATGCGACCGGCTAGAGCCGATGCTGGCGAGGCCCGGCGATCCCGGATACGGCGTCGCCATATCGGAGTTGGCTGAGACGGTGGGAATCGATATCGCCTATGGCGGCTCATGCACCGGCGGCAAGCGTGAGGATCTCTTGCATTACCATGCCGTGCTCGAATGGGCTGCAAAGCATGGCATGCGCGTTGCCTCGGGAACGCGGTTCTTCCTTCAGTTCGGCAGCCAGGATGTTCGCGACTATTGCCTGCAGCGCGGAATGCTCGACGTGTTCGAACGCGCCGGCGTCGAATTGATCGAGCCGGGATGTGGCGCCTGCGTGAATGCTGGTCCCGGTGTCTCGGAGCGCGCCGATCAGGTGACGGTGAGTGCGATCAATCGCAATTTCCCGGGACGCTCCGGACCGGGACAGGTCTGGCTGGCAAGCCCGTCGACGGTCGCGGCCAGCGCGATCGCCGGCCGGATCGTGAGCTTTGAGCAACTGCGTGCCCAGTTATCGTCCTGAAAGGCTGTCGCCTCAGGCGCTCTACGATTTCTTCCGAGCGCGCGAGGTCGCTCTCGCTGATGTATTCAGCGCGGCGGCCTCGCGGATCAGCGCCTTCAACGCCTTCTCATCGATCTTGTCGCCCTGATGGAAATCGATGGCGCGTCGGGTGTTGCCTTCGAGGCTGGAGTTGAAGAGGTCCGTCGGGTCGTCCAGCGAGGCGCCCTTGGCGAAGGTCATCTTCACGACCGCCTTGTAGGTCTCGCCGGTGCAGATGATTCCGTCGTGCTCCCACACCGGAACGCCGCGCCACTTCCACTCTTCGACCACGTCGGGAACGGCCCGCTTGATGATGCTTCTGATCCGCGCGAGCATCTCGCCTCGCCAATCGCCCAGCTCCTTGATACGCGCATCGATATTCTGAGAGGGAGAGCTTCCGCCTTTTGCTTCGCTCGCGCCGCTCTTCGTCATGCTTGTCGTCGCCTTCTTCATAGCTGTTGTCGTTCCGCTCACAATTGTTCGCCAGGCAATTGGCTCGCCTGCTTCACCCAGGCGACGAACTGCGCTTCGTCAAGGGCACCCTCATGGATGTCGAGATAACGCACTTCATTATGCTTGGATTCGCCTGAAGGGACAGGGCGCAGCGATGTACCGCGGAAGAATGTCACCTTGACGTACTTGGTGAAGCAATGAAAGCTGAGGAACCAGGGGCCCTGTTCCTCGACACCATAAAACGGCGAATTCCATTTGACCGCCTTGTGCACGCCGGGGACGGTGCGCACGATCAGCGCGTCGAGTTGGCGCCCGAGGTCGCGTTTCCAGCCGGGCATGGCCGCGATGTAGGCCTGCACGGGGGCGTCGCCGTACCCCTTGGCGATCTGAGGGTTGCCGCCCGAGAGCAACACAGGCTTTGTGGCGGGCTGCTTGGCAACGGCCTTCTTGGCAGCGACCTTCTTGGCCGCCTTCGCCGGCCGTTTCGACGTCGTTTGCGCCATGGCGTTCACTCCCGTCCGGTGCTTCAGCCGCTACGCCATTTGGCGGCATAGGGCAATGCGAACATGTAGAGGCCGGTGACGAGGAGCAAGATGAGCGGAAGCAGCGCCAGCATGCCTACCCAGACGGCTGGTTGCCCTTGCATCATGGCGACGACGTTGACGATGACAGCTACCGTGAAGGCAATGGATAGCCAACGGTGGATCTGCCGTATCCGATTGTTCCAGTTCAATGAGATCTCCCTTTGAAGACGAGCATAAGGGCAACGCGGCGGTTCAGTCCGCCCGCGCCACCAGCTCTTCCAGCTTCTCGAAGAACTGCTTCCATCCGGCGTGGGCGCCGCCATAGGCCTGCTTCTGATCCGGCCGGAAGCCGGTCTGCTCCACGCGAAGCAGCGTGCCTGTGCGCGTCGGTGTCAGCGTGAACGTCACCACGCTCTGCAGCGCGAACGCCGCATCGTCATGGTTGAAATTCCAGGTGTAGGACAGCGCCTTGTTCGGCTCGATGGCGAGAACCTCGCAGTCGAGCACGCCGCCCCATTCGCCGCGAAGATTGAACTGGTGGCCGACGACCGGCTTGAAGTCGTTCTTCATCAGCCACTCCTCCATCAAGTGCGGTTGGGTGAGCGCCCGCCAGAGCTTTTCCGGCGGATGAGGCATCTCGCGTTCGACGACGACGGAACGCGTTTCGGTCGCAGCACTATTGGTCATTGGTCCATCCGTTTGAGCAGGTCTTCGAGATCGTCGAACCGCCGCTGCCAGAACCCGGCCATCTCGCTGGTCCAGTCGATCAGCGGGGCGAGGGCACCGAGCTGCGCGCTGTAATGGGTCTGCCGGCCTTGATGACGGTCGCGCACCAGCCCGGCCTGCTTCAGCACGCCGAGATGTTTTGAGACGGCCGGCTGCGAGATGCCGGCCCGCGCCGTCAGCGCCCCGACGGTCTGCTCGCCCTCGCGGCACAGGCGCTCGAAGATCGCCCGACGGGTCGGATCGGCGAGTGTTTTGAAGAGCACGTCGTGGGTGTTGGGCATCGGAGATCGATAACTTGCGGGTTATTGATTGTCTATAACTACCGAGCTATGGGTCAGTCAAGCATGGAAACGCGTTTGCGCACCGCAGCCCCTTGCGCTGCGAAAATTGCGATTTGGCAGGGTTCCATCCGCGGCTAGCGGGGCACACCCGCTGGTTATGGATCATTTGCGGAATCTGATGCTCCGTTGTGCAGGACCGGGACTCATATATTGAACCTCCGCGATTGGGAGAGTTTCGATGGACGCGGCCGGCCGCAAGGCCCATTGGGAGAACGTCTACACGACGAAGGGCGAGAGCGAGGTCAGCTGGTTTCAGCAAAGCGCGGCACCTTCGCTCGACCTGATCGTGCAGGCGGGCGCAACGCGTGAGTCCGCCATCATCGACATCGGCGGCGGCGCTTCGCGGCTGGTCGACAGTCTCATCGAGCAGGGCTTTGAGGATGTCACGGTGCTCGATCTGTCCGCCGCAGCTTTGACCGTCGCGCGCAGCCGGCTTGAGAGTCATCTCGGCGCCAGCGCAGAGAAGGTCGGGTGGATCGTCGCTGATGTGACGACCTGGAAGCCGGCGCGGACCTACGATATCTGGCATGACCGGGCGGCCTTCCACTTTCTCACCGACGCCAGCGATCGCGAAGCCTACATCGCCTGCCTCGGGTCTGGCCTGAGGATCGGCGGTCACGCCATCATCGCCACGTTCGCGCCCGACGGCCCGGAGAAATGCAGCGGCCTGCCGGTCTCGCGCTACGACAGCGCGAGCCTCGGCCAAACCCTCGGCGCAGCGTTCCAGTTGGTTGATACGCAGCGGCACGAGCATTCCACGCCCTGGGGCGCGCGGCAGGCCTTTCAGTTCAGCATATTCCGGCGCGAGGGCTGATCCGCGCCCGCGGCGCGCCCTAATGCGCCATGCCGCGCGCCAACTCCTGGCAGGCCTCCATGCAGCGGCGGCAGCTTTCGGCGCAGATGCGACAATGTTCATGCAGGGCGGCGTGCTTCTGGCATTCCTCTGCGCACAGCCGGCAGGCGGCGGCGCAGACACTGAGCATGCGGCGCATCACTTCGTCGTCGGAGCCGGTCCGGCGGGTCATGATGCGGCCGGTGATGTTGCAGATGTCGGCGCAATCGAGATCCAGCCGGATGCACTGGGTCAGCTCCTGCACCATGCGCTCGGACAGGCAGGCATCCGCACAGGAAGTGCAGATCTGGGCGCAGGAGTAGCATTCCTCGATGCAGCGGATCAGGGCGTCGTTGACCTGGCCCTGGACGGCCGGGTGGGTGCCGATCATTTCGCGGGCATGCATGGCTGGGCTCCTTGGCTGCGGGGCAGACCGCTAGCGGGGCGGTCACCCCTTCAAGTCGTGGCATCGAAAAATGTTCTGGCGGCGCTGAATTCGGGCCGCGGCTGGTTGAGTCATCGCGAATGCGACCTTCCACCGCCAGGATGTGTTAAGGAAACCCGCGACTTCGTGATGGAACTTCGCTTCCCATCGCGGGCCTTGGTGTGCGAAACTGGCGCCGTGAAAGGTTCGATCCACCTTAGCCGGCTGCTGGCGGTCCTCGTGATCGTTGGTCTCGTCATTGCCCCGCTCACGGCGCGGGCGAACGCGAGTGGTATGGCATCGATGGCGATGACGTCGATGGCCGATGACGCAGCCGCCATGGCCGACGACATGCCGTGCTGCCCGGATAAGTCGGCGCCCGCCGATTGCGGCCAGTGCCCGTTGATGGCGCTGTGCGTGTCGACGACGTTGCAGGCGCCGCTGCCGGCTGCTGTCACCGAAATCCGGCCCGTGACGCTTCGCATGCTGCTCCCCGGCAGTGATCCCGAAACGGAAGGCGTTGGATACTCACCTCCGCCAAAACCTCCCCGATCCCAGGTCCTTTCGGCGTAACGCCGAATCGTGCGCGGCGCCTTGCGGCGCGCGTGCCATGCCGCCATGGCGGCTGACCCAGGAGATCGAGGATACACTGATGAAAGCTCTTCCGTTTTCGCGCGGCCTGCGGGTCGCGCTGACCGGCGTTGCCCTGAGCTGCGCCGTCACCGTCGCGTTTGCCGACATCAAGGATTACGAATTCAAACTGGTCGAGCCGACCGTCAAGGTCGGTCCCGGCCAGACGATCGCGGTCAAGCTGGAAGACAAGCGGACGGGCAAGGCCGTTCCCGACGCAGTGATCTTTGCGACGCGTCTGGATATGGCGCCGGATGCCATGCAGGAGATGGTGAGCGAGTTGACGCCGCTGCCGGGGTCGGAGCCGGGCACCTACCGCTTCAACGCCGACTTCACCATGGCCGGCCGATGGCAATTGTCGCTCGGCGCCAAAGTGCAGGGTGAAACTGGCACCGTCGATAACAAGCTCGTCATTCAGGCCGACAAATGAAGCTGTCAGCTCAGATTGCGATTGCTGCTGCCGTGACGGCGGCCGTGGTCGCCGGCGTTATCGCGCGCCCCTATCTCTGGCCGGGCGGAGAGCCGAAGCATGCGCATGTAGTGGGTCAGGCGAACGCTCCGGTGGGCCCCGCGATCTACTATCAGGATCCGGACGGCAAGCCGTTCTACTCGCTGACACCGAAGAAGACGGCGGATGGCCGCGATTACCGTGCCGTCCCTCGGGGCGCTGACATCAGTTTTGACGATCCCGAGGAGAGCGCGGCGGCGGCACCCACCGGCCGCAAGATCAAGTACTACCGCAATCCGATGGGTCTGCCGGATGTCTCTTCGACGCCGAAGAAGGATTCGATGGGGATGGATTACATCCCCGTCTATGAGGGCGAGGACAGCGACGACGGATCGGTCAAGGTCTCGCCGGGCAAGATCCAGCGCACCGGAGTCAAGTCGGAGCCGGCCGCCCGTCGCGTGATCCGTACGACAGTTCGCGCCCCCGGCACCATCCAGCTCGATGAGCGCCGCGTCTCCGTGATCGCGATGCGCGCCGAAAGCTATGTCCAAAAGGTCGCTGATGTCACGACCGGCGCGCATGTCGTCAAGGGTCAGCCGCTGATGGAGATCTACAGTCCTGCGATATCGTCTGCTGCGGCGGAATACATCTCGACGCTCAATTCCAAGGTCACCGGCGGAGGTGAAGGAGCCTACGGCAGGGGATCGCGCCAGCGGCTGATGAATCTCGACGTGCCGGAAGCGGCCATCGTTACCATCGAGAAAGGCCGCAACGTTCCGATCGGGATCGAATGGACCTCGCCGCGCGACGGCATCGTGCTTGAACGCAACGTGGTCGAGGGCATGCGCGCCCAACCGGGCGAGACTTTATTCCGAATTGCCGATCACTCGGTGATGTGGGCGATCATCGACGTCGCCGAGCGCGATCTCGGGGCCATGGCCGTCGGCCAGCGCGTCGTGGTGCGCGCACGAAGTTTTCCGGGCCGGGAGTTCTCGGGCAAGATCAGTGTGATCTATCCGCAGATCATCAAGGAGACGCGGACGGCGCGCGTGCGCGTCGAACTCTCCAATCCGGAGCTGCTGCTGATCCACGACATGTATGTCGACGCCGAAATCGAGACCGGCAGCGGGGCGGCCGTGCTGGCCGTTCCGGAAAGCGCGGTCATGGATACCGGCAGCCGGCAGGCGGTGCTGGTCGACAAGGGGGAAGGGCGGTTCGAGCCGCGCGAGGTCAAGCTCGGCCATCGCGGCGAGGGCTATGTGGAGATCCGCGAGGGGCTTGCCGATAACGATCCGGTGGTGACGTCGGCCAACTTCCTGATCGATGCCGAAAGCAATCTGAAGGCGGCGCTGAAAGGCTTTGCCGAGGGGACCCAGCCATGATCGCCCGTCTCATCGCGTGGTCGGCGCGCAACATTGTGCTGGTGTTCTTCGGCACCGGCTTTGCTGCCGCCGCCGGTCTCTACGCGCTCGCGCATCTGCCGCTCGACGCCATTCCTGATCTCTCGGATACCCAGGTGATTGTCTACACCGAATATCCGGGCCAGGCGCCGCAGGTGATCGAGGACCAGGTCACCTATCCCCTGACCACGGCGATGCTCACGGTGCCGCGCTCCAAGGTGGTGCGCGGGTTTTCGTTCTTCGGCGTGTCGTTCGTCTATGTCATCTTCGAGGACGGCACCGACATCTACTGGGCGCGCTCGCGCGTGCTGGAATTCCTCAACGGCGCGGCCTCGCGGCTGCCGGCCGGCGTGACGCCGACCATCGGCCCCGATGCCACCGGTGTCGGCTGGGTCTACCAATATGCCGTGATGTCGAAAGAGCTGAACCTCTCCGACACCCGCGCCATCCAGGACTGGAACCTGAAATTCGCGCTGGCGAAAGCGGAAGGCGTCGCCGAGGTCGCGAGCGTCGGCGGTTTCGTGCGGCAATACAACGTCGTCCTCGATCCGCAGCGGATGCGGGATCTCGGCATCACCATGCAGAAGATGCGCGATGCGATCCGCGCCAGCAACGCCGATGTCGGCGGCCGCACCGTCGAACTCTCCGAATTCGAATACGTCATCCGCGGCAAGGGCTATCTGAAGGGGATCAACGATCTCGGCAATATCGTGCTCAAGGCCAGTAACGGCACGCCGGTGCTGCTCAGGGACATCGCCCGCGTCGAGCTCGGGCCAGACGAGCGCCGCGGCATAGGCGAACTCAACGGCGAGGGCGAAGCGGCCAGCGGCATCGTGCTGCAGCGTTTTGGCGTCAATGCGCTGGATGTGATTCACAACGTCAAGAAGCGGTTTGCCGAGATCGCAAGCAGCCTGCCGAAATCGGTCGAGATCGTGCCGGTCTATGACCGCTCCAACCTGATCAACGCCGCCATTGCCACGCTCAAGAACACGTTGCTGGAGGAGTGCATCATCGTCGCATTGGTATGCATCGTGTTCCTGTTGCACGTCCGCAGCGCGCTGGTCGCGATCCTGATGCTGCCGGTCGGCGTGCTGATGGCGTTCGGCGCGATGAAGCTGCTCGGCATCGGTTCCAACATCATGAGCCTGGGCGGCATCGCGATCGCGATCGGCGCAATGGTCGATGCTGCCATCGTCATGATCGAGAATGCCCACAAGCATCTGGAGCGGGCGGAACCAGGCCAATCCCGCGTGACAATCCTGATCGAGGCGGCATCGCAGGTCGGGCCGGCGCTGTTCTTCAGCCTGTTGATCATCACCGTCTCGTTCATGCCGATCTTCACGCTGGAGTCGCAGGAGGGGCGGCTGTTCAGCCCGCTCGCCTTCACCAAGACCTTTGCGATGGCGGCGGCGGCGCTGTTGTCGGTGACGCTGGTGCCGGCGCTGATGGTGCTGTTCGTGCGCGGCAAGATCATGCCGGAGCACAGAAATCCGATCAACCGCTTCCTGATCTGGATCTATCGCCCGGTCATCAAGGGCGTGATGCGCGCGAAAATACTGGTGATCCTGATCGCGGTCGGCATTCTGGCCGCAACGGTGTGGCCGGCCCGGCAGCTCGGCACCGAGTTCATGCCGAACCTGAACGAGGGCACGCTGCTCTATATGCCGACCACGCTGCCCGGCCTTTCCGTCACCAAGGCCAGCGAATTGCTGCAGGTGCAGGACCGGATCATCCGCAGCTTTCCGGAGGTGGACTCGGTGTACGGCAAGGCCGGCCGCGCCGCGACTGCGACCGATCCGGCGCCGACAGAGATGTTCGAGACCATCATCAACCTGAAACCGAAATCCGAGTGGCGGGCAGGGCTGACGCTGGAAAGCCTGACGGCGGAGATGGACAGGGCGTTGCAGTTTCCCGGCGTCTCCAACGCCTGGACGCAGCCGATCAAGGCGCGCATCGACATGCTCTCGACCGGTATCCGCACCCCGATCGGCGTCAAGGTGATCGGCACTGATCTGGTCGAGATCGACCGCCTGGCCAAACAGGTCGAGCAGGTGCTGCGGACGGTGCCGGGCACATCCTCGGCCTATGCCGAACGAGGCATCGGCGGCTACTATCTCGATATCGTGCCGGACCGCGCGGCGCTGGCGCGTTACGGCATCATGGTGCAGGACGTGCAGGATGTCATCGCCACCGCGCTCGGCGGCCAGACCGTGACGACCACGGTCGAGGGCCGGCAGCGCTTCTCCGTCAACATGCGCTATCCCCGCGACCTGCGTAGCGACCCCACCGCCATCGCGCGCGACGTCCTGGTGCCAATGCCCGCAGGCGGCGCGGTGCCGCTCGGCGAGGTCGCAAAAGTCTCGCCCGCGCGCGGGCCGACCTCGATCCGGACCGAGAACGGCCAGCTCGCGGTCTATGTCTATGTCGATATCAGGGATCGCGACATCGGCGGTTATGTCGCCGACGCGCAGGCGGCAGTGAAGGCCAGCATCGAGTTTCCGCCCGGTGCCTACGTCATGTGGAGCGGGCAATATGAATATCTGGAGCGGGCCACGGCGCGGCTCAAGATCGTGGTGCCCGTGACGCTCGCGATCATCTTCCTCTTGCTCTATCTCAACTTTCGCTCGCTGACGGAAACCCTGATCGTGATGCTGTCGCTGCCGTTCGCGCTGGTCGGCGGCCTCTGGCTGATGTGGTGGCTCGGCTTCAATCTGTCGGTCGCTGTCGTGGTCGGCTTCATCGCGCTGGCCGGCGTTGCCGCCGAGACCGGTGTGGTGATGCTGATCTACCTCGACCAGGCGCTCGACCAGCGACGGGCGCGCAAGGCGGCCGAAGGCGGTGCGCTGACGCGCGCCGATCTCTACGACGCCATCATGGAGGGCGCGGTGGAGCGGGTGCGTCCGAAGATGATGACGGTGGTCGCCATCATGGCGGGCCTGTTGCCGATCATGTGGAGCACCGGCGCCGGCTCGGAGATCATGCAGCGCATCGCCGTGCCGATGATCGGCGGCATGATTTCGTCGACGCTGCTGACGCTGATCGTGATCCCCGCGATCTACGCGCTGGTCAAAGGGGCGGGGATCGGAAAGGTGTCTGTAACGAAAGTTGAGCCCGGACAAGCAGGAGCCGCTGTAACCTAGGCGCTGTTTGCAGCGTGGCGATGACCTTTTGGCGGGACTCCCGCCCCAAACCTGTGATGCGTTTCACCATCGCCGCAAAAAAGATCGGATAGGCTCAGCTACCCGGCTGGGCCGGGCGTACGCGTCCGTTGATCCATTTTGGATCGCATCCATTCCGGGTCCCATCCATTTTGGGTCCCATTTGCATACTCCGTTCCGGGAGGAAAATGTGCCAGATGCTGCAAGAAGTCATGCCGTGGTTATTGGCGCCGGCATGGCTGGCCTTACGGCCGCTCAGGCGATCTCCAGGCATTTCGGAAAGGTCACGGTCATCGAGCGGGACGTGCTTCCCGCCGAGGCCGAGCCGCGGAGGGGGACACCGCAATGCCAGCACGCCCACATGCTGCTCGCGGGTGGGCTGAAGGCGCTGCAGACGCTGTTTCCGGGGTTTGAGAACGATCTGGCGGAAGCTGGCGCGGTGAAGATCCGTGCCGGGAAGGACCTCCGCTTCGAACGCCCCGGCTTCGATCCATTCCCCATTCGCGATCTCGGCTTCGATATTTTCAGCATGTCACGCCCGCTGCTCGAAGCCGTTACGCGGCGACGGGTCCTACAGGCCCCGAACATAGGTATTTGCATGCGCTCCCGCGTGACCGGACTTGTCGCCGCGCGCGATGCGACTCGGATCGAGGCGATCCGTTATGAAAGCGGGGATGGTCCTGCTGTAACTGTTGAAGCCGACCTGGTGGTTGAGGCCTCCGGCCGCTGCGGCCTGACGCTGCAACTGCTCGAGGAGCTCTCTCTCAAGAGGCCCGAAGAAACCGAGATCGGCATTGATCAGGCGTATGCGAGCACGATCCTCGAGCGGCCGCTCGATCGCAATGCCGACTGGCTCGGCAATATCGTCCTGCCGTCCGCACCCGACAGCAGCCGCGGGGCGTTCCTGTTTCCGATCGAGAAGCAGCGATGGCTGCTTTCCATCGGAGGCAATCATGGCGATGCGCCTCCGGACGACCGCGCGGGATTTATGGATTTCGTCAGGAGCCTGCGCACTTCGACGATCTATGGCGCGGTCAAAGACGCGCGTCCGCTGACGGATATCGTCCGCTACCAGTTGCCGTGCAGCATACGGCGCCATTTCGAGCGGCTGGAGTCGTTCCCGGCAGGATTGCTTGCGATTGGCGATTCCGTTTGCCGCTTTAATCCGGTTTTCGGCCAGGGCATGAGCGTGGCGGCGCAGGAAGCCGTGATCCTGGGCCGGTTGCTGGCGGAAGATGTCCCGATGGACCGGCTGGCGCGCGACTTCTTTGCCGCCATCCAGGACACCATCGCAACGCCGTGGGGCGTTGCCGTCTCCGATTTCGTCTACCCCGCCACGCGCGGCGTTCGGCCCGCCGATCTAGCGCAGCGCTTGCAATACGGTATGGCCCTGACCAAACTCGCCGCTGACGATCCCGAGGTACACCGGCTGACGACGGAAGTCTCGCAATTGCTCAAGCCGCAGGCCGCCTTGCGCGAGCCGGCGCTCGCGGCGCGCGTGATGTCGCTGATGTGACGGGCAAGGATGGGGGAGCGTGATGGACTTTGTCACCGTGAAGAACGGAGCGATCGAGCTTAATGTATCCGTCAGCGGCTCGGGCCCGCTGATCGTCTGCGTCCACGGTTTCCCGGAACTCTGGTACTCCTGGCGGCACCAGATCGCGCACTTCGCGGCACGGGGGTTTCGGGTGGCAGCCCTCGACGTGCGTGGCTATGGGCGAAGCTCGAAGCCAGTAGAAATTGCGGCCTATACGCTGCGTCATCTCGCATCCGACGTCGTTGCCGTGATTGAGCACATCGGAGATGGCCCGGCCGTTCTGTTAGGCCACGACTGGGGCGCGCCCATCGTGTGGCACACCGCAATGCTTCACCCCGACAAGATCAGGGCGGTAGCTGGCCTTAGCGTCCCGTACCGGCCGCGCGGACCTGCGCCTTTCATCGAGCTCGCGCGATCCGTCTACAAGGGACGATTCTTCTATCAGATCTACTTCCAGGAAGAGGGCGCCGCGGAAGCCGAACTGGAGGCCGACATCGCAGGCGCCCTGCGCAAGGTGTATTTCGCGCTGTCTGGGGCGGCGCCCCACAACAAGTGGCTCGAGCCGAAGCCTCCGGAGGCAAGGGTGCTCGATGGGCTCGTCGATCCGGAGTCTTTCCCAGGCTGGATGGATGAGGCCGATATGGCCGTCTATGTCGATGCCTTCAGGGCCGGTGGCTTCCGCGGTCCGCTCAACCGGTACCGCGCGCAGACAATCGATTTCGCCGAACTGGCCGAATTGAGCGGGCGCAATGTTGCGCAGCCGTCGGTCTTCATCGCCGGCGAACGCGACCCCGTGCGCGCCTTCGTCCCGGGCGTCGACCTTTACGCCGACCCCGGAATCGCTTGCTCAGATTTTCGCGGGTCCACCATCATCCCAGGTATCGGACATTGGGTGCAGCAGGAAGCGCCAAGAGAAACTAACGCGGCGCTCGAAGCGTTTGTGCGCGGACTGTAGCGGAGGCGGCGCCTTGCGCGACAAGTTTCGCCGAGCGTGGACGTCGGATCTAGAGAGATATCATCTAACGCTTCTCGCCACACGTTCCACGTGCTGGCGTCGGCAGGATCGACGCCGTCAACAGCAGCGGTAACTCCGTTGGCGTACCCCGCGCAAAGAGCACGACGCAGCCTGCCGGCGCTCGCTGCGGCCAGAAAGCAAGATGACAACTTGAGGCGATGGTGGCAGAATGGTGGCAGACGTGGTTTGAAGACCAGGCGACTAAGAACAACGAAGAAAAAGCGATCGCCGAAGTCACGTCGTCCAAGGGAGGAGATAGCTCATGAAACGCTTGTTTCTGGGGTTGATCGCCGTTGCCCTGATCGCTTCGGCGTTTGTCGTATCTACCACTGCAGTCATGGCGCAGACGAAGGTGCTGAAGATGCAGGCCTCATGGCCGGCATCGCTCACGCTCTATGATAACTTCACCTACTTCGCCGAACGGGTGAACAAGTTGTCGGCCGGCACGCTGAAGATCGACGCGATGCCCGCCGGCCAGGTCGTGCCGGCCTTCGAGGTGCTGGACGCGACCCACAAGAAGGTGCTCGACGGCTCGCATGCGTGGGCCGGTTACTGGACCGGCAAGAACAAGACCGCGATCCTTTTCACCGGTGGTCCCGGCGGCACCTTCGGCATGGACTACATGGACGTGATGGGCTGGTTCTATCATGGCGGCGGGCTCGAGCTTTACAACGACTTTTATCAGAAGGAGCTCAAGCTCAACGTCGTCGTGTTCCCCATCCTGCCTGCAGGGCCGCAGGCGTTCGGCTGGTTCAAGAAGCCGATCCAGACGGTCGAGGACATGAAGGGAATGAAATGCCGCCAGACCGGCATGGCCGGCGAAGTGTGGCAGGCGCTCGGCTTCACGGTGGTCAACATGCCGGGCGGCGAGATCATTCCCTCCGCGCAGCGCGGCGTGATCGATTGTGCGGAATGGGTCGGCGGCATCGAGGACATGCAGCTCGGCTTCCACAACGTCTGGAAGTACCACTATTCGCCCGGCCTGCACGAGAACGTCACGGTCGGCGAAATCGTGATCAATGGCGATGTGTGGAAGGAGCTCAGCCCGCAGCACCAGGAGATCATCAAGTCGGCGGCCAACGAGACATTCCTCGTCTGGTGGACCAAGTGGCAGCGCCAGAACGCCGATGCGCTGATTGAGATGCAGCAGAAGCACGGCGTACAGATCCTGCGCACGCCAACCGAGATCCTGCTGACCTTCATCAAGAAGTGGGACGAGATCGCGGCGGCCGAGGGCGCCAGGAACCCGTTCTTCAAGAAGGTGCACGACTCGCAGAAGGCCTATGCCAGCGCTGTGGTGCCGTACAAGCGGTCCTATTTCCCGCCATACTCCTTCATGGCGAACTACTACTTCCCGGTCGAGAAATAGGGCTTCGTCCGAGGGCGGCCGGTTGGGCCGCCCTCCATTCGCTGGCGGGCGGCCTGCGTCACGCCGCCGTCCGCGCCGCACGAACGATCGGCGGTAGGGGGAGGGATGGCTGAGGCAACAGACAGGCAGTCGCCGGCGCTGCTGGCCATGATCCGGATCATCGACGGATTCACGGATCGAACCGGCACGATCATCTCGTGGCTGGCGGTGCCGCTGGTTCTGGCCGTCGCCTACGAGGTTGGAGCGCGCTACCTGTTCAACGCGCCGACCATATGGGCCTACGATGCAACCTACATGCTCTACGGTTCGCTGTTCATGCTCGGCGCCGCTTACGCGCTGCACAAGGGCGCTCACATCCGCACCGACTTCTTCTGGGAGAAGTTCTCCATCCGCAGGAAGGGTTTTATCGACACGATCTCCTATATCGTTTTCTTCTTCCCAAGCCTGATCATGCTGTTGCTGATCAGCTGGAACGAGTTTCATTACTCCTGGCAGATCAACGAGATGTCAGACCAGACACCGTGGCGGCCGGTGCTGTGGCCGTTCAAGTTCGTCGTGCCGCTCGCCTGCCTGTTGCTGCTGATCCAGGGCGTGTCCGAGTTGATCAAGAGCATCTACATGGTGCGCACCGGCGTCGAGCTCGAGCACAAGGAGAAGGTCGAGATATGACCGCGGAAGCGCTCATCGGCCTCATCATGCTCCTGGTGCTGCTCGGAGCGATTTTCATCGGCGTGCCGATCTCGTTCACGCTGCTGTTTCTCGCCTTTGCGTTCGGCTACCTTGGCATAGGCGCGACGGTCTTCGACCTTGCCTACTTCCAGACCATCGGCCTGATGAAGGAGGAACTGCTGGCCGCCGTGCCGCTATTCATCTTCATGGGTTTCATCACCGAACAGGCGGGGCTGATGGAGCGCCTGTTCACGGCGTTCCGCATGCTGCTTGCGCCGGTGCGCGGCGCACTCTTCCTCGTCGTCATCCTGACCTCGACCGTGTTCGCGATGGCGACGGGCATCGTCGGAGCAGCCGTCACCGTTCTTGGCATCATGGCCTCGCCGATCATGACGAAGGCGGGTTATGACGCCAAGCTTTCAGCGGGCACCATCACTGCGGGCGGCACGCTCGGCATTCTCATTCCCCCGTCGGTCATGCTGATCGTGATGGGGCCGGTGCTCGGGGTGTCGGTCGCCGATCTCTATGCTGCAGCTTTCGGGCCGGGCTTCCTGCTGGCCGGCCTCTACATCGTCTATCTGATGGGCCGCGCCTTCATGAACCCTAAACTCGGGCCGCCGGTGCCAAAGGACGAGCGGATCTACTCGGCGGGGTACATTGCGCGCGAGGTGATCGTCGGCACGCTGCCCCTGATCGGGCTCATTACTGCGACGCTCGGCTCGATCATCGGGGGTCTTGCGACGCCGACGGAGGCCGCCGGCATCGGCAGCGTCGGCGCGGTGATCCTGGCCATCGCATATCGCAGGTTCTCGCTCGGCGGACTGCAACGAGCGCTGATCTCGACGATGGCGACGTCGAGCATGGTCCTGCTGCTGGCGGTCACGTCGAACATTTTCGGTGCAGTGTTCGCCCGCCTCGGCTCGGCGAACTGGATCACCGAGACGATGCTCGGCCTCCAGTTGCCGCCAAGCCTCATGCTGATTGTCGTGCTGTTCCTCATTTTCCTGCTGGGTTGGCCGTTTGAGTGGCCAGCCATTATCCTGGTGTTCCTGCCGATCTTCTACCCCGTCGTGAAGGGCATGGGCATCGACCTCATATGGTTCGGCGCATTGGTTGCGGTGGTGCTGCAGACTGCCTTCCTGTCGCCGCCGGTCGCCATGTCGGCGTACTATCTCAAGCAGGTGGTCAAGGGCTGGAGTCTCGCGACGATTTACGCCGGCATGTTCCAATTCATGATTCTGCAAGTGATCTGCGTCGGGCTGATGATCGCCTTTCCGGGCATTGCGACCTGGTTTCCGCATACACTGCATGAGGCATCGCGCAGTCAGGTGATCCCTGAGGAGCACAGGAAAATCCTGGAACAGCAGAAGCGGGCGCCGTCCCTGGAAGACGACGACTGGCTGACGCCAAAAAAGAAGTAGCCGGGCGTTGTGCGTACCGGGTGACGCCCGCACGGCTCCAAAAGCCGGCTGTGGCGAAAAGGGCGACGAACGGAAGCGGTATTGCGACCAATCGATCGGATCGTAATGTAGTCGACGACGATCCATTTTCCTCCAATCCTGGCCAGGTCGGAGAAGGACGATCGGGTGGTTCCGCCAGCCATGTTGACCTAGATCAAACTTCGCGTCGCGGTCCAGGCGTTCGCTGCCGGCATGACCGCTGAGCCTACGGCCGGCTTGGCGGCGTGCAGCTCGGCGAGGCTGAGAATGCGGCCTTGGCCGAACATTCCGGCGCTCCCGGGGTTTAACAGGCCTGATCGGCCAAACACCGACTGAAACACAGATGTCACGGAGGCCAAAATGAGCCGCGGAATGCCATCGATGACTGCACTCCTTGGGATGCTTGCCCTTGCGGGATATCAAAATCGCGACAAGCTCGCGGAAATATTCAACAGCGCTGTGGGATCCCCTTCCAAACCCGAAGGCGGCAAACAGCCGCCGGGGCAAAGTGATGTGCTGAGTAACATGCTGGGCGGTGCGGGTATCGGAGGCCTGCTTGGTGGCGGTCTCGGCGAATTGTTCGAACAATTCAAGAAGAACGGTCAAGGCGAGGCTGCGGAATCGTGGATCGGCCACGGCCCCAATAAGGAGATTTCGCCTCCCGAGCTCAAGCAAGCCATCGGTCAGGATGTTTTGGCGACGTTGACGCAGCAGACGGGACTTTCGCAAGAAGAAATTCTCGACCGACTTTCGCGAGAACTGCCAACAGCCGTCGACAAATACACGCCGGACGGTCGTCTACCTCCGCGCGACGCTTAATTCATCGAGCACAGGGAAATGGTAGGATGAGCATAATCTGGACCATCATTATCGGATTTTTGGCGGGTGTCGTTGCAAAGTTTATCATGCCCGGAAACAATGAGCCGTCAGGGTTCATTATGACGACCATTCTGGGCATCGTAGGCGCGTTCGTTGCCTCCTATCTCGGGCAAGCTCTCGGTTGGTACAACGCGGGCGAGGGGGCCGGTTTCATTGGTGCTGTCGTCGGGGCGATTATCGTGCTGCTGATATATGGGTTCTTTGCTGGGAGGCAGCGAGCGGTTTGAGCGCTCTGCTCAATTGGATGCCGCGTTATCGACGCGAGAGACCAACGTTCACTTCCGCACGATCGATCCGGCGCGCCCGACCAGGCGCGCCAATTGCTTGAAGCGGCTGCCGACGCGGTCGGCGACGAGGTCGACCATGCGATGCTCGAACACCAGCATCAGCTTGCGGCCCTGGGTGCGGAAGTGGGTCGCGGGCAACACGCCGGTGCGCGCCGCCGAGATCAGGTGCGCGACGCGGAAGGCGGCGCCGAGAATGCGAGCGCGTTCGTCCATCGCCGGCGGCACCAGCTCGCGGATGCGCTCCGGCGGCTCGTTTTCCTCGCTGAGGCCTGCGTAGCGATAAAACACTGACAGCGCGACGAAGGCGCGGCCCTGATGGCTGATCGAGCCGAAATTGCCGTTGGTGATCAGGCTCAGCGTCTCCTCGCCGCGATGATCGGGATGCACGCGCCAGCCGATGTCGGAAAGCAGGCAGGCGGCATGGCGCAGCCTTCGGTCTTCGTCGGTCTCACGCAGCCTCACCACGCGCACCAGCCGATCGGTCCAGCCGACCAGTTCTTCGGCGTGGCGGGCCGAGCGCGACAGCAGCCCGTTCAGGGTTTGGGCGGCACAGATAAAACCGTCCTTGGCGCGCTCCTGTTGCGGGAGCATTTCATAGAGCAGGCCTTCACGGACGCCGAAGGTCGAGAACACGATCGTCTTCGGCCGGCCGACAAGGATGATGTATTCGAGAACCAGCGCCGCGTAGGTCAGCAGCGGCCGCCGCGCATCGGCGACTACCTCGATATCGGCGAGCATGTTGGCGGCCGCGAGCCGGCGCAAGCGTCGGGCGAAATCAAGCGCGTCGGCGGCGGGTATCGAATAGCCATGCATCACGCGCAGCGGATAGCCGCTTTGGATGATGTGGATGCGCGCCAGTGCGCGCCAGGTGCCGCCGACGGCGTAAAAGGTGCGGCCGCGGGCGGCCTTGAGCTGGGCAACACCGGACAGATCGTCGCGCACGATGCGTTCGGCGCGCTTCAACGATTTGTCGGACAGGTCCTGCAGCGCGAGGCTTCCCAGCGGCAACGTGACGCCGCTGTGAACCCGGCTTTTCTGCACGTCGATCAATTCAAGCGAGCCGCCGCCGAGATCGCCGACGATGCCGTCGGGATAGTGGATTCCAGAGACGACACCGAGCGCGGAAAGCTTTGCTTCGCGCGGTCCCGAAAGGATTTGAATCGGCGTGCCGCAGATACGCTCGGCCTTGGCGATGAAGTCAGGACCGTTCTTGGCGTCGCGGCAGGCGGCAGTCGCAATGGCGAAGACGCGTCCCACCTGCTGGATACGGCACAGCGCCCGGAATCGCCTGAGCGCCGTCAGCGCCCTGGCAACGGCATCCTCGGCCATCAGACCGGTGCTCTGCACCTCGCGGCCGAGCCCGCACAGCGCCTTCTCATTGAAGATGGTGACAAGGCTGCGCGCCATCGTCTCATAGACGACGAGACGAACCGAGTTCGAACCGATGTCGATGACGGCGACGCTGGAAGCGCGCTTTCGCGGCCGCTTCACAGCCGCGGCCCCTTATGACGATGGTTGGCGCTCGTTACGGCGCGTGAGCCGGCGCGGCGAAGATTCCTTGAGAGACTTTCCACGACCAGACAGGCTCGGATTCGTCATGAAGTAATTGTGCAAGTTGAACGGCTCTTCGCCTTTCGCGGCCTTCATACGCGTTGAGGACCCATCCGGCAACAACTGCCAGCTCTGCTCGGTATCCTTCAGGTTCGCGACCATGATCTGTTCGAGAACCTGCTGATGTACCGTGGGATTTTGCAGTGGACAGAGCACTTCGACGCGGCGGTCGAGGTTCCGCGGCATCATGTCGGCGGACGAGATATACACAGCCGACTTCGGGCCGGGCAGGCCTTGCCCCATACCAAAGCAGTAGATTCGGCCGTGCTCAAGGAAGCGGCCGATGATCGATTTGACCCGGATGTTCTCGGAAAATCCGGGAATGCCCGGCCGCAGGCAGCAGATGCCACGCACCACCAGGTCGATCGACACGCCGGCCTGCGACGCTTCGTACAGCGCGTCGATGACATCGGGATCGACCAGCGAGTTCATCTTCATCCAGATCGCTCCCGGCTTGCCGTGTCGGGCGTGATTGGTCTCGCCTTTGATATGTTCGATGATGCGCTTGCGCAGCGTCAGCGGCGACACCGCCATCCGCTCGATGTCGCTCGGCTCGGCATAGCCGGTGATGTAGTTGAACACCCGCGCCGCATCGCGGCCGATGATGGGGTCCGAGGTGAAGTAGGAGAGGTCGGTATAGATGCGTGCGGTGACCGGATGATAATTGCCGGTGCCGGTATGCACATAGGTCGTGAGGTTACCACCCTCGCGCCGCACCACCATCGAAAGCTTCGCGTGCGTCTTCAGTTCGAGGAAGCCGTACACGACCTGCACGCCGGCGCGTTCGAGGTCGCGCGCCCAGCGGATATTGGCCTCCTCGTCGAACCGCGCCTTCAACTCGATCAGCGCCGTCACCGACTTGCCGGCCTCGGCGGCCTCGGCCAGCGCGCGCACGATCGGTGAATTGTTCGAGGTGCGATAGAGCGTCTGCTTGATGGCGACGACGTCAGGATCGCGCGCCGCCTGCTGCAGGAACTGCACGACGACGTCGAAGGATTCATAGGGGTGATGGACGATCAGGTCCTTTTGCCGGATCGCCGCGAAGATGTCGCCGCCATGGTCGCGCACCCGCTCGGGATGCCGCGGCACATAGGGTGTGAATTCGAGGTCGGGCCGGTCGAGCCGCGTGAGCTGCGAGAGCTCGTTCATCGCCAGCACGCCATCGACCAGAAACACTTCGTCGTCCGCCGCCGAAAGCGCTTGCCGCACAAAGGCGCACAGCTCTTCGGGCATCTTGGCTTCCATCTCCAGCCGGATCACCGAGCCGCGCCGCCGCCGCTTCAACGCGGTCTCGAACAGGCGGACCAGGTCTTCGGCCTCTTCCTCGATTTCGAGTTCGGAGTCTCTGATGATGCGGAAAGCGCCTTGGCCCTTCACGGTGTAGCCGGGGAACAGGCGGCCGATGAACAGGCCGGTGGCCTGCTCCAGCGGGATCAGATGCACGGCGCCATCGCCGGTCGGAGGCATGCGGATGAAGCGGTCGATCTTGCCGGGCATGCGGATCAGCGCGTTCATCGCCTTGCCGTCGGAAGTCCGCGCCAATTGCAGCGCGATGGTGAAGCCGAGGCTCGGGATGAAGGGGAAGGGGTGCGCCGGATCGATCGCCAGCGGCGTCAGCAGCGGGAAGATGTTACGGAGGAAGTGATCCTCGAGCCAGCCGCGCTCCGTCTTGGTGAAGTCGTGGCCGTCGACCAGCTTGATGCCGGCATCCGAAAGCATGGCGCGCAGATCGCGCCAGATCGCCTGCTGGTCGGAAGCGAGCTCCGAAACCGTCTTGTTGATGAGGGAGAGCTGCTCGGACGGCGTGAGCCCGTCGGGGCTGCGTTCGGCAATGCCTTCGCGGACCTGTGCCTTGATACCGGCGACGCGGACCATGAAGAACTCATCAAGGTTATTGGCGGAAATCGACAGGAACCGCACCCGCTCCAGCGCGGGATGGCCGGGATTGACCGATTCCTCGAGCACCCGACGGTTGAAATGCAGCCAGGATAGTTCCCGGTTGATGAACCGCTCGGGGCTGGTGGCAATCGCGGGAGGCGCCTCGGCAATTTGTTCTTTTTCTTTGATATCAATAACTTGGGCCGATTCCATGAGGCTTTGATCCATCTCGGGCTGGGGCGCCGGCATTTATTTAAGCGAATGCCGCCCAAACCATGTGATATTCCGATGACGTTTCAATGACATTGATGTTCCGCCCAAAGCCGCCGTCAAGGCGACAGGACGCAGCACGCACCCTCGCCGTTCAGGCGTTCCGCAGCAGTTCTGCGGCCAGGGCCCGGGTCACGGGCCGGCCGAGCCGCAGCGCCTCGGTATCCAGAAGCTCGATCGCCCGGCGGGCGGCGGCATAGGAGCGCTCGATCCGGCTGGCGAGATAGCTCACAACCGTCTCGTCGATGCTCAACTGGCGGTCGGCGCAGAATTTAACGATCAGGCCGCGAAACAACAGGTCGTCGGGCGGCAACAGCGACACGGCGGGTGCGGCGCGCAGCCGCGACCTGAGATCGCGCAATTCGAGCTCGAACGAAGCCGGCGGAACGCGAGCCGTGATCAGGATGAAAGCCCCGTCCTCGCGCGCCAGATTCAGGAGGTGAAACATTGCGCGCTCATCGAAGTCGGCCGGCTTCAGGTCTTCGACCACCAATGCCCCGGTTGTGAGCGCACCGGGGACGGAAGCGGGGGTAAGCGCGTGTGCCGATATCGAGCGCGCGCCGGCCTGTTCGGCCCAGATCGCGGCGAGGTGGCTCTTGCCGGAGCCCTCCGGTCCCATCAGCACCATCACGCGGTTCGGCCAGTCCGGCCAGCTTTCGATCAGCGCGAGCGCGGCTTCATTGGCAGGCCCTTCCAGGAAATTGTCGCGGGTCAGGCTCTCCGCATGCGGCAGCGAGAAAGCAAGCTGACGAGGTTGAACGCGAACTGCCACGCAAGTCTCCAGGCCGGGATTCCAGGGCATTCATAGCGTTTTCAAGCGAAATGGCTACGGGTTCGCGTGAGGAAAACGCATCAAATAAAGGAAGAAGCTAGCGCGCTTCGATCGTGCTCATGTGCCGAACCCACTCGACGAGATAGAGCGAGACCGAAACCAAAGTAAAGACTGTAACAAAACCCATCAGGATCACGTCATAGGGCGCCGGCTTGAAATTGAAACCGAGCGAGGCCAGCACCAGCGCTGCGAACGCCACCTGCGCCACCGTGTTGAGCTTCGACACCATCAGGGGTTTCATTGGGATCGGCTTGTCGAACAGCCATGACACGATCACCGCCGTGACGATCATGATGTCGCGCGACACCACCAGGATGACGAGCCAGCGCGGAACCGCGCCCCAGATGCCGAGCGCCACGAAGATCGAAACCAGGAGCGCCTTGTCGGCGAGCGGGTCGAGCAGGGCGCCGAGCTCGCTCGACATGTTGAAGCGCTTGGCGAGAAAGCCATCGACGGCGTCGCTGACGCCTGCAACGACGAAGATCGCAAACGCAATTTCCATCTGGCTGGAAACGATCGCCCAGACGATGACCGGGACCAGAATGATGCGCCCCAGCGTAATGATGTTCGGAATACTCAACTCGGTCGCTTCCCGGCTCCCGGCCTTAGATCCGGCCCCTGGCGGGTTCAGCCGGCTCTTATCTACATAGTATATGCGCCAAGCGCTTGCGAGCCATTGCAGGATCGCGGAATTCCTCGTAACCAGCGGTCATCATACTGGAATTTGGGCATGAACGACCGCAAAAACGGGCTGACTTACGCGGATTCGGGGGTCGATATCGACGCAGGCAACCGCCTGGTCGACCTCATCAAGCCGATGGTGCGCGCCACCGCCCGGGCCGGCGCCGACGCCGAAATCGGCGGATTCGGCGGGCTGTTCGACCTCAAGGCGGCGGGGTTCAAGGACCCCGTCCTGGTGGCGGCGACCGACGGCGTCGGTACCAAGGTCAAGATCGCGATCGAGACCGGGCTGCATGGCGGCATCGGCATCGACCTGGTGGCGATGTCGGTCAACGACCTCGTGGTGCAGGGCGCGGAACCGCTGTTCTTCCTCGACTATTTTGCCTGCGGCAAGCTCGACCCCGAGGCCGCGGCGGCCATCGTGGCCGGCGTCGCCGAGGGGTGCCGGGAGTCCGGTTGCGCCCTGATCGGCGGCGAGACCGCCGAGATGCCGGGCCTCTACAAGGACGGCGATTACGACCTCGCGGGCTTTGCGGTCGGGGCTGCCGAGCGCGGCACGCTGTTGCCGAGCGCGGATATCGCGGTGGGCGATGCCGTGATCGGACTGGCCTCGTCGGGCGTTCACTCCAACGGCTTTTCGCTGGTCCGCAAGATCGTGGAAAACTCCGGCCTCGGCTTCGGTGCGCCGGCGCCGTTCTCGCCGGTCATGACGCTGGGCGGCGCGCTGCTGGCGCCGACGCGGCTCTATGTGAAATCGTGCCTGCGCGCGATCCGCGAGACCGGCGCGATCAAAGGCCTCGCCCACATCACCGGCGGCGGCTTCACCGACAACATTCCGCGCGTGCTGCCAAAACATCTCGGCGTCGGCATCGATCTGGCGCGGCTGCCGGTATTGCCGGTGTTCAAATGGCTGGCCGAGCAGGGCGGTATCGCCGAGCTCGAATTGCTGCGCACCTTCAACTGCGGCATCGGCATGATCGCGATCGTCAAGCCGGATGCGGTCGAGAAGGTGACGGAGATCCTCACCGAAAGCGGCGAGACCGTCGCCTTGCTCGGCGAAGTGATCCCGG
This sequence comes from Bradyrhizobium sp. WYCCWR15520, assembly GCF_056174665.1. Classification (NCBI taxonomy): domain Bacteria; kingdom Pseudomonadati; phylum Pseudomonadota; class Alphaproteobacteria; order Hyphomicrobiales; family Nitrobacteraceae; genus Bradyrhizobium; species Bradyrhizobium sp. WYCCWR15520. The sequence continues at coordinate 29,405 of NZ_JBWBWM010000013.1, read as the reverse complement.
CGGCGGGCGAACATCGCGTAGTCTATAACGGCCATCTCGATCTCGCCCCATGAAACGCCGTGTCGCCATCCTGATCTCGGGGCGCGGATCGAACATGGCCGCGCTGATCGATGCGGCGAAAGCTGCCGACTTTCCGGCCGAGATCGTCGCCGTCATCTCCAACCGGGGCGATGCGCTGGGGCTCGAGCGGGCAGCTGCGAACGGCGTCCCGACGATCGTCATCGAGAGTAAGCCGTTCGGCAAGGATCGCGCCGGCTTCGAAACGGTCCTGCAGCGGGCGCTGGAAGAACGGAAGGTCGAACTGATCTGCCTCGGCGGCTTCATGCGCCTGTTCACCGCGGAGTTCGTGCAGCGGTGGTACGGCAAGATGCTCAACATCCATCCCTCGCTGCTGCCGTCCTTTCCGGGCCTCGATCCGCACGGCCAGGCGTTGCAGGCCGGGGTGAAGATCTCGGGCGCCACCGTGCATTTCGTGATTCCCGAAACCGACGCCGGCCCGATCGTGATGCAGGGCGCGGTTGAAGTGGCCGATGACGATACGCCGGAGACGCTATCGCAGCGCATCCTTGGCATCGAGCATCGCATCTATCCCGAGGCGCTACGTTTGCTTGCTAGCGGCAAGCTTCGCCTCGAAGGCGACATCTGCAAGACCGCCGGCGGGTCCGACCGCGACGGCACCCTGATTTCGCCGCGGACGATCTGATATTATCTGCCGGTGTGCGCGAACGAGCGCGAGAGCCGCACCCCGCAAGATACATCGAGGGTTCCATGATCACGCTCTATGGCTCCGGGCCCAATTTTGGCCTTCCCGACGCAAGCCCCTTCGTGACCAAGGCCGAGACCTTGCTGCGGATGTCGAAGCTGCCGTTCGAAAAGGCGCTGATGAGTTTTTCGAAGGCGCCGAAGGGCAAGATTCCCTACATCGAGGATGACGGCCAGTTGCTCGGCGACTCCACGCTGATCCGCTGGCATCTCGAAAAGAAATACGGCATCGATTTCGATCAGGGACTCAGCGCCGAGCAGCTCGCCGTCGCCTGGGCCTTCGAGAAGATGGCGGAGGATAATTTATACTGGGCGAGCGTCTACTTCCGCTGGATGATCGACGACAATTTCCGCAAAGGGCCGGTCAACTTCTTCAAGGGCGTGCCTGCGCCAGTCCGGCCCGTCGTCGTCTCGATGATCCGCCGCCGCCTGCGCAAGACGCTGCACGGGCAGGGGATCGGCCGTCACTCCGCCGACGAGATCACCGCGATCGGAATCCGCTCGATCGATGCGATGGCGGCCTATCTCGGGGACAAGCTGTTCTTCATGGGCAAGGAGCCCACCGGCATCGACGCCACGATATTCGCCTTCGCGGTTAGCGCGATCTGTCCCCTGTTCGAATCGGATTTGCAGCGGGCGGCGGCGGGCCACGCCAATTTGCGGCGCTATGTCAGCCGGATGACTGCGCGATTCTATCCGGAACTCCGCGAGATCGCGGGTTGCGAGGCGGCGGCCTAAGTTCAGGGCAAAAGCAAAATCCCCCGGCGAGGCCGGGGGCAATTTGCGTGGATGGAGTCTTAAGTGACCTTGAGGTTTTCCGCGGACGTCTTGCCGCGGTTTTCGACAAGGTCGTACTCAATGTGCTGGTTCTCGTTGAGAGTGGTGAGTCCCGCGCGCTCGACGGCCGAGATGTGGACGAACACGTCCTTCTCGCCGACCGCCGGCTTGATGAACCCATACCCCTTGGTGGGGTTGAACCACTTGACGCTGCCCTTCTGCATCGCCATCGCCTGTCTCCAAGTTTAGACTAGATACAAAAAAGACGCGGCCACGTTCTCCACGTGCCACGCCACAAACGGGCTCCCCGGTAGCTGCTAGATTTCCTGGTCGCGAAACGCACAGTCGAACGGCCTGAATCCGATTGTGCGTCGGATTGCAACACGAAATTTTGGCGTTCGCAAGAGTTCTGGCGCGCGACGAAACTTGGTCACGATGCCGCGCGAGCTGTGGCAGCCGAACAACAATGACGCGTATTCGGTGACGGGCTGGGGGGCTGACCGATTGACCCTTCGGGTGAACCGGGTGCAAATCGCTGCAGTTGATCGGGATTTTGCGCATTTTCGGGCCGCGCTTCTGCCCTTGGGAATGGATTGCATGCGCTGCTCATGGCGGCTTTCGCGGGCACGAAGAAGGGGGGCCTGTCGCGCGCTCGCGCGGCTGCTTGCGATCGTGGCCGTTCTTGTCGCCGTGATGTCGACAGCGCAGGCGCAATCGCCGACGCCCACGCCCACCCCGACCCCCACGCCTTCGCCGACGCCGAGCCCGACACCGACGGTGATCAACTCGGCGGTCTCGTCCGGCGCGGCGCTGACCAATCTCGGCAGCAATTTCCTGGAGCGGCTGGGCGATCAGTCGAGCAACGGCTTCAACCGCCTGCAGCGGACCAATCCGGGCGGCGGTGGCGCTTCCGAGAGCACGGAAGCGCCGCGCTACCGGACCTGGTTCGAGGCTTATGGGAACTCGACCAGGAACGGCGCGGTCGGCGATTTCGTCGGCGACAACAGAAAGACTTGGGGCGGCGTAGCCGGGGTCGGGGCGCGGGTGGCGCCGGGCATCAATATCGGCCTCTCGGTCGATCAGAGCCGATCATCAATCGACATTCCGCTGGCGCTGCAATCGGCGACGATCGACCTGACCCAGCTTGGTTTCACCGCCTCCATCGACAGCGGGCCGTGGACGTGGGCCAGCGCGGTGGTGCACGGGTTCGGCAACGTCAACTCGCGCCGCGATACCGGCCTTGGGCTGGCGACCGCCGGATACAATGCGCGGCTCGACGGTGTCTTGAGCGAGATCAGCTATTACTGGTCAAAGGACCAGGGCCGCATTGTGCCGAAGGGCGCGTTCGAATATGTCCGCGCCCAGACCGGGGCGTTGCAGGAGATCGGCGGCCTCGATCCCGTAACGGCGACCGGCGCCACCGTGCAGCGGGCGCGGCTCCTGATCGGCGCCGAGATCGGCCATTACTGGATCCTCGACGGCAAGATTCTCGACCTGTCAGGCTACGGCAAGTTCGTCGACAACCTCGTGCAGAATTTCTCCGATATCACCGTCAGCCAGGGCGTGCAGAGTATTACGTTCCAGGGCATCGGCGAGAGCCGATACGGCGCCGATGCCGGTGCTTCGGCCTCGCTGAGCCTGACCAATACCGCGCGGCTATATGTGAACTACGACGCCAAGGTCCGCGCCGCGATGCAGTCGCATCAGGGCACGGTGGGGCTGGAGTTGAAGTGGTAGTTATTCTCCCTCGCCCCGCTCTTGCGGGGAGAGGTTAAGAGACAGCCTACGCCCGATCGACCCTGACGACGCGGCCTTTTTCGATCGCGAGCGCTAGCCTGCCGTGCTTCAGCGCAATCGCGGCTTCGCCGAACAATTCGCGGCGCCATCCGTGCAGGGCCGGAACGTCGGCGTGGTCGTCGGCGGCGATCTGGTCGAGGTCGTCGACGGTGGCGATCACCTTGCTGGCGACGGCGTGGCGCTCCGAGGTCATCCGCAGCAGCACCTTCAACAATTCGACAGTCGCCGCGCCGTTCGAATTGCCGCGCGGCTTTTCGATCTTCGGCAGCGTGTGCGGATCGCGGGCGAGGCCGCGCTGGACGGCTGCGATGATGTCGGTGCCCCATTTCGAGCGGTCAAAGCCCTTCGGCAGCGAACGCAGGCTGGCGAGACGTTCGAGCGAGGTCGGGGCATGGGTGGCTATGTCGCCGACCGCATCGTCCTTCATAACGCGTGAGCGCGGCACGTCGCGGCTTTGCGCTTCCTGCTCTCGCCAGGCCGCGACTTCCATCAGCACCGCGAGTTCCTTCGGCTTGCGCACCCGCGTCTTCAGCCGCTCCCAGGCCCGCTCGGGGTGGAAATCGTAGGTCTTGGGCGAGGTCAAAACTTCCATCTCCTCGCTGACCCAGTCGTTGCGGCCGCGCTTCTTCAGATCGGCGTCGAGCGCTGCGAACACATCGCGCAAATGGGTGACGTCAGAGACGGCGTAATGCATCTGCTCGGGCGTCAGCGGCCGGCGCGACCAGTCGGTGAAGCGGTGGGTCTTGTCGGGCCGGTGGCCGGTGACGCGTTCGACGAGCTGGTCATAGGCGATGCTGTCGCCATAGCCCAGCACCATGGCGGCGACCTGGGTATCGAAGATCGGATGTGGAATGGTGCCGGACTGATGCCAGACGATTTCGATGTCCTGGCGGGCGGCGTGGAACACCTTCAGCACCGCTTCGTTCCCCATCAGCTCGAAGAACGGCTTGAGGTCGATGCCGGGCGCCAGCGTGTCAATGACGACGGCTTCGTCCGGGCTCGCCATCTGCACGACGCAGAGCAGGGGATAGTAGGTCGTCTCCCGCAGGAACTCGGTGTCGACCGTGATGACCTTGTGCTGGGCGAGCCGGGAGCAGGCGGCGGCGAGGTCGGGAGTGGTAGTAATCAGATCCATGAACAATCCATGACGCGTCGGGACAGGCGTTCTGCCGAAAACGCTGATATGTCAAGGGTGTCGCGGTGGATTTGAGCCCTGCATTTGAGCCTGGGCATGGCTTTTTTGCGTCCCAACGGGGGCCGGGAGACGTCCTGTAGCCATTCCGGTCGTCAGGCGTCGGCCGGACGGTAAAAACTGCTCACTCGTAACGGATGTGCCGCGACCGGCGTCGGCCCGACGGGATCGCGAGCACAGCGAGACAGAGGGCAATCATCACCATTCCCATGAATGCGAAAGCAAAGGCGTCCACGGCAATTCTCCCGCGATAAACCGTTAGATTTGTGGGGAGCGCGTTGACGGGTTCTTAATTTATGTAACCTGGCGAGGCGTGCATGCGCAGATGGTGGATAGGCGCTTAACGAGTTGGGTTAACGGCAGCCCGTAGGACCGGTAGAGCGAAGCGAAAGCCATCAGCCCCCGCGCGAGACATTGATGGGTTTCGCTTCGCTCTACCCATCCTACAATCCATCTGCGCGAGGAGAAGATCTCGCCTCACGTCCCGCAGAATGTCCGCAGCACGCGCTGATCGGGAAGCGGCGGCTCTGTGTAGGCCGCGAACTCCGGTTGATCCTCATACGGCTTCGACAGCACCGTCAGCAATTCCTCGAACGGGGCGTAGTCGTTGTTGACGGCGGCAGCGATCACGGCTTCGACGCGGTGGTTGCGGGGGATGAAGGCTGGATTGACGGCGCGCATCGCCGCCTGTCGCTCCGTGGCGGATTGCGGCTCCTCGGTCAGGCGCTTGCGCCATCGCACGGCCCATTCGTCGAACGCGGCGGGGTCTGTGAACTGCGCTCTAACGCTATCGTCGTCGGGATCTGCGGCGGCATCGCTCAGGCGGCGGAAGGTGAGGGTGAAGTCGGCCGCATTCTTCGCCATCGCGTCCAGCAGGTCCTGGATCAACGCTTCATCGCCATCGTGCGTGGTAAAGAGCCCGATCTTTTTGCGCAGGCCCGCCTGATAGGCAGTGGTGAACTTTTCGGCGAAGTCGCCGAGGATGAATTGCGCCTGTTCGATCGCCTTGTCCTGGTCGTCGGAGAACAGCGGCAGCAGGCATTCGGCGAGCCGGGTCAGATTCCACAGCGCGATGCGCGGCTGGTTGGCGTAGGCGTAGCGGCCGAGTTCGTCGATCGAGGAGAACACCTGCGCGGGGTTGTATTCGTCCATGAAGGCGCAGGGGCCGTAATCGATGGTCTCGCCAGAGATCGAAGTGTTGTCGGTGTTCATGACGCCGTGGATGAAGCCGACCAGCAGCCAGCGCGCGACGAGATCGGCCTGGCGGGCGACGACGCCTTCGAGCAGCGCGTGATAGGGGCGCTCAGCGTTGGCGATATCCGGATAGTGCCGCGCGATGACATGATCGGCGAGCGCGCGCACGCCGTCGGTGTCGCCGCGCGCGGCGAAGAACTGGAATGTGCCGACACGGACGTGGCTGGCGGCGACGCGCGTGAGCACCGCGCCCGGCAACATGGTCTCGCGCTGAACGCGCTCACCCGAGGTTACGGCCGCGAGCGATCGGGTAGTCGGAATGCCAAGCGCAAACATCGCCTCGCTGACGATGTATTCCCGCAGGACCGGCCCAAGCGCGGCGCGGCCGTCGCCGCGGCGCGAGAATGGGGTCGGCCCGCTTCCCTTGAGCTGGATGTCACAGCGGACGCCGTCCTTGTCGATGACTTCGCCGAGCAGGATGGCCCGGCCATCGCCGAGCTGGGGCACGAACTGGCCGAACTGGTGACCGGCATAGGCCATCGCGATCGGGTCGGCGCCGTCAGGCAGGCGCTTTCCGGCGAGGATTTCCGCGCCCTCAGGGCTGTCCAGGACGTCCGGATCGAGGCCGAGATGGACGGCCAGCGCCCGGTTCAGCTTGATCAGCCGGGGGCTGGCGACGGGGGTCGGCGCCACGCGGGCGAAAAAGTTCGCCGGCAGGGCCGAATAGGTGTTCTGGAACGGGAAATGGACGGTCATAGGCTAAAGATAGGCGCGGGCAGGGAATAGGCAAACGGTTCGGATACGGTCTTGCCCAAATGGCCGTTTTTGAGCCGAAAACAGCTCCGCCATTGGTTGCCGCCCCCGGCGGTGTCGGGTAAACCCTCCGCAACTTCGGACCGGCTTTGGCCTCCGATTCCTGACCTCCGACATCCGTTTTTTTGGGACTTCCATGCATCGCTACCGGTCACATACATGCGGCGCGCTCCGCGACAGCGACATCGGGCAGACCGCCCGCCTTTCCGGCTGGTGCCATCGCATCCGCGACCATGGCGGCGTGCTGTTTATCGATCTGCGCGACCACTACGGCATCACCCAATGCGTGGCCGACCCGGATTCGCCGGCGTTCAAGGAAGTCGAAAAGTTCCGTTCGGAATGGGTGGTGCGGATCGACGGCAAGGTGCGCCGGCGTCCCGAGGGTACCGACAATCCGGAACTGCCCACCGGCGCGGTGGAAGTCTACGTCAGCGAGATCGAGGTGCTGGGACCTGCCGGCGAGCTGCCGCTGCCGGTGTTCGGCGAGCAGGAATATCCTGAAGACATCAGGCTCAAGTACCGCTTCCTCGACCTCCGCCGCGAGAAGCTGCACCAGAACATCATGACCCGCGGCGCCATCGTCGATTCCATGCGCAAGCGGATGAAGGAGCAGGGCTTCTTCGAGTTCCAGACCCCGATCCTGACGGCGTCCTCGCCGGAAGGCGCGCGCGACTTCCTGGTGCCGTCGCGCATTCATCCCGGCAAGTTCTATGCGCTGCCGCAGGCGCCGCAGCAGTACAAGCAGCTCCTGATGATGTCGGGCTTCGACCGCTACTTCCAGATCGCGCCCTGCTTCCGCGACGAGGATCCGCGCGCCGACCGCCTGCCGGGCGAGTTCTATCAGCTCGATGTCGAGATGAGCTTCGTCACGCAGGAGGACGTGTTTGCGGCGATGGAGCCTGTTGTCACCGGTGTGTTCGAGGAGTTTGCCAAGGGCAAGCCGGTCACCAAAGGCTGGCCGCGGATTCCGTTTGCGGAAGCCCTGCGCAAATACGGCACCGACAAGCCGGACCTGCGCAACCCGATCGTGATGCAGGACGTCTCCGAGCACTTCCGCGGCTCCGGCTTCAAGGTGTTCGCGCGGATGCTGGAAGACCCGAAGAACCAGGTCTGGGCGATCCCCGGACCTACGGGCGGTAGCCGCGCCTTCTGCGACCGCATGAACTCGTGGGCGCAAGGCGAGGGACAGCCAGGCCTCGGCTACATCATGTGGCGCGAGGGCGGCGAAGGTGCGGGCCCGCTTGCCAACAACATCGGCGCGGAGCGGACGGCGGCGATTCGTGCGCAGCTCGGCTTGAAGGAGGGCGATGCGGCGTTCTTCGTCGCCGGCGATCCGGAAAAATTCTGGAAGTTTTCAGGCCTCGCCCGCACCAAGGTGGGCGAGGAATTGAACCTGATCGACAAGGACCGGTTCGAGCTCGCCTGGATCGTCGACTTCCCGATGTACGAGTACAACGAGGAAGACAAGAAGGTCGACTTCTCGCACAACCCGTTCTCGATGCCGCAGGGTGGCCTCGATGCGCTCAAGGGGCAGGACCCGCTGACCATCAAGGCTTTCCAGTACGACATCACCTGCAACGGCTACGAGATCGCCTCCGGCGGCATCCGCAACCACAAGCCGGAAGCGATGGTGAAGGCGTTCGAGATCGCGGGCTATGGCGAGAAGGATGTCGTCGAGCGTTTCGGCGGCATGTATCGCGCGTTCCAGTACGGCGCCCCGCCGCATGGCGGCATGGCGGCCGGCGTCGACCGCATCGTGATGCTGCTCTGCGGCACCACGAACCTGCGCGAAATCTCGCTGTTCCCGATGAACCAGCAGGCCGTGGACCTGCTGATGGGGGCGCCATCGGAGGTCACGACCAAGCAGCTTCGCGAGCTTCACATCCGGCTCAATCTGCCGGACAAGTAGTTCACAGCGCCGTGGTGCTCTCGATCCGGAACTTCGAGAGCGCATCGAGCGGGTCGGTTTTCAACGCCTGGAAGAGCTGCATTGCCGGCACCTTGCCGAGCGGCGTGAGCTTGAGCGTCAGCGTCGTCCGCGGCGTTTCGATGAAGCGCGCCAGCGCCTCGGCAGCGGCCACAGCATCGGCGTTGCTTGTGCCCGATGTCGCTGCGCTGCTTCTGATGTCCTCAACGATCGCTTGTCGTGCCGCGTCGCGGCTGACGTTCTGCGTCCTTGCATAATGGGCGACCGCGAGATCGACGACGCCCAAATCGCGCACCGTGAGCTCGATGGTGCCCGCCTCAATCAGGGTTGCCACGGCGACTGCCTGAAGCGGATTGATCGAGAACGCCTCGCGCGGCACGTTGGCGAGCGAAATTCTTGCGGACGCTTTCAGCATGCCGCCAAGCTCGACCGTCACAGGCTCCAGCACGAATGAGCGTGATGCTTCGGTCCATGCCGTGCCGAGGTCGAGATCGATCGCCATCTTGTCGAGGCCCGCGGCGATCAGCATTCGCTGGCCGGGATGGGTTGCGTCAAGTGGGCCGGACATCTTGGCGGTCAGCCGAGCCTTGCTCGGGATAGGCCCGACGAACTGCCCCCAGTCCAGGCTGACAAGGTCCACGTTGATCGGCCTGCCCGTGTTCTTGTAAGGCGCAGCGAAGCCCTTCAGCTCGGCGCCCTCGAGCAGGGCGATCATGCCGAGCGCCTGGTCGGGCGCCGGCGGTTGCGCTGGGTTCGAAAACAGCGCGGTCATACGCAACAGACCGGCGATATCCACGCTCTTGAGGGCGAAGCGGGCGAGCTTGACGGGACCCTGCGGTGTGCGGCCGTCAAAACCTTCGACCGCAAATTCGCCGGTCTTTCCGTTCTCCAGACTGAAGCGCAGCGAGGCGAGCTTGAAGCCACCCTCCGGCATATCCATCGAAAGGCCGCGCATCTCGGCGCTTCCAATGCGCACGCCCTCGTAGATCCTGGCCATCCTCTCCATCATTTCGCGGGCCTGCGCCGGCGTGGGCTGGGCCGAACCTGATGGTATCGTTGCCAGCAGCGTGGCCAGTTGCAGCCGCGAGGGCCGTGCCCCGATATCATCGGCCGTCAGCCCGTCGATACGCACCGTCGGACCTTGCCCCGAACTGATCGTATAGGCGCCGGCGGTAAGCTGCCGGTAGACGCGGTAGTATTGGTCGTCATTGGCGCGTTGCGGATCGAGGATGGCTGCGGCAGCGACCATATCGACGTCTTGCGCCGCGAGATTGGCGAGGTCCCCGGTGACCTTCTCGGGCTTGCCCTTCGGCTGCGAGGTCGCTGTGAAGGTCATTCGGTCGAGAGTGACGGCGGCGATCTTGCCGGCCTTGATGTCGCGCACCGCCAGGTTGGAATAGGCGAATTCGCCGTTCCCCAGTGCCGGGTTTCCGGAGTTCATGGTACCGGCGACACTGGGTGCCGTGATCGAGGAGGCGGTGACTGCACCAAGCTGTTCGATGACCAGCCGATATAGGTCGATCACCGAGGAGGTTGCCGGCGGCCGCGGCAGGTTTGCCGGTCCGGAAAAATCCTTCGCCGTGATCCGCGGCACCTTGTAGGTGACTTGCCAATCTGCCCCTGCAGGCATCCTGGTGTTGAGCTCGAGATCGCTCGCCTCGATGGCATCGGCCGAGAAGCGCGTCGCGTCCGGCTGACCGACACCGAGCGCGGTGAAGCTGCCAATCTTGAGTGTTACCGGCGGCTGCGACGCCGATTCAGTGGTAATGTCGGCAATCCTGAGCGTTCGGCTCTTCAGATCGAACGACACCTTGCCATGGCTTGCCTTGCCGCCGCCGGCTCTGATCTGCTCGAACGCGGTCTCGACCTCGCTGGCAATCCGGTGCTGCGTGTAAAACTCGAAGCCGAAGAAGCCGCCCACCGCGATCGCGACCGCGGCGACCAGACCCAGCAGTATCTTTACCATTAGTTGTGCTCCGGACGCCGGCATTCGCGGGAGGCAAAATTGCCACAATGTCGGTCAAGGGGACGGGTAGGGAGGATATTATGCTACCGGCTTTGACGCGTTGCGTCGATGCCCCCTGTTGATGGGAAAGCTCTCGGATGTTGCATCCAAGCGGTTGCCCGTGCTTCACATCCGGCTCAATCTGCCGCAAAGCTAACGGTTCACATGAAGACCGGCCTCGGCACGTAATTCGGGGTCGTTGAAGCCCGTGGGGGAGTGTATGTCGTCCTATTCTGAAGAGCTCCATTCCGCGGCGCTTGCGTATCACCGGCTGCCGCGCCCCGGCAAACTCGAGATCCAGGCGACCAAGCCGCTCGCCAACCAGCGCGACCTCGCGCTGGCCTATTCGCCGGGGGTTGCGGCCGCTTGCACTGAAATTGCCAACAATCCGGCGGAAGCGGCGGCCCTGACCTCCCGTGCGAATCTGGTGGCCGTGGTTTCCAACGGTACCGCGGTGTTGGGGCTTGGCAACATCGGCCCGCTCGCCTCGAAGCCCGTCATGGAGGGCAAGGCGGTCCTGTTCAAGAAATTCGCTGGGATCGACGTCTTCGACATCGAAATCGCCGCCGACACCATCGAGCGCGTGGTCGAGACGGTGGCCGCGCTGGAGCCGACCTTCGGCGGAATCAACCTCGAGGACATCAAGGGACCGGAATGCTTCGAGATCGAGGCGCAGCTCAAGGAGCGCATGAAGATCCCTGTGTTCCATGACGACCAGCATGGCACGGCGATCATCGTGGGAGCCGCCATCGTCAACGGCCTGCTGCTGAACGGCAAGAAGCTATCGGATGTGAAGATCGTCTGCTCCGGCGCCGGGGCTGCGGCGATCGCGTGCCTCAATCTCTTGGTATCGATGGGCGCGCAGCGCAAGAACATCTGGGTCTGCGACATCGACGGCGTCGTGCACGAGGGACGCAACACGCTGATGGATCGCTGGAAGGCGGTCTACGCGCAGAAGACGAGCGCGCGCGTGCTGGCGGACGTGATCGGCGGTGCCGATATTTTCCTGGGGCTTTCAGCGCCGAACGTGCTGAAGCCCGAGATGGTCCAGTCGATGGCCGACAATCCGCTGGTGATGGCGCTGGCCAACCCGGTCCCGGAAATCATGCCGGACGAGGCTCGGAAAGCGCGCCCCGACGCGATGATCTGCACCGGACGCTCCGACTTTCCGAACCAGGTCAACAATGTCCTGTGTTTCCCGTTCATATTCCGCGGAGCGCTCGATGTCGGCGCCACCGGGATCAACGAGGCAATGAAACATGCGGCCGTCGAAGCGATCGCGCAGCTCGCACGCGATCCGCCGTCGGATGCGGTGGCCCAGGGTTTCGACAGCGGCGAGACGCAAGGGTTTGGCCCGGGCTCGCTGATCCCGAGCCCGTTCGATCCGCGGCTAATCCTGCGCATCGCGCCGGCGGTGGCGAGGGCTGCGATGGAATCCGGCGTCGCGACGCGCCCGATCAAGAATTTCGAGGAATATACCGCGCTGCTGGAGCGTTTCGCGTTCCGCTCCGGCCTGACCATGAAGCCGGTATTCGCCAAGGCCAAGACCCAGCCGGTTCGCGTGATCTATGCCGAGGGCGAGGACCAGCGCGTGCTGCGCGCGACGCAAGTGGTGCTGGAAGAGAAACTGGCGCGGCCGATCCTGGTCGGGCGACCTTCCGTGGTCGAAGCGCGGATCAAGCGGTTCGGCCTTTCGATCAAGGCCGGCAAGGACTTCGACCTCGTCAATCCCGAGGACGATCCGCGCTACCGCTCCTATGTACAGACCTATATCGACGTCGCCGGGCGGCGCGGCGTAACGCCCGAGGCGGCGCGTACCGTGGTTCGCACCAACAACACCGTGATCGCCGCCCTTGCAGTGATGCGCGGCGAGGCCGACGCCATGATATGCGGCGTCGAAGGCCGCTATATGAGCCATCTGCGCCATGTCCGCGAGATCATCGGCTTCCTTCCCGGCGTCAGCGATTTCGCGGCGCTGGCGATGATGATCACCAGCAAGGGTTCCTATTTCATCGCCGATACGCAGGTGCGGCCCAATCCGAGCGCCGAAGAACTCGCCGAGGTCGCCTCGCTGGCTTCGATCCACGTGCAGCGATTCAACATGAAGCCGCGCATCGCGTTCGTGTCACATTCCGACTTCGGAAGTTATGATAGCGACTCCTCGCGCAAGATGCGCCGCGCCACCGCGCTTCTGAAGGAAAAGCATCCGGAGATCGAGGCCGACGGCGAGATGCAGGGCGACACCGCGCTCTCGGCCGCCGCGCGAAAACTCGTGCTGCCGCATTCGAAGCTGGAAGGCGACGCCAATATCCTGATCATGCCGAGCCTCGATACCGCCAACGTCGCCTACCAGATGATCAAGACGCTGGCGGACGCGCTGCCGGTGGGCCCGATCCTGATCGGTCCGGCGCGCCCGGCGCATATCCTCACCCCCGGCGTGACGGCGCGCGGCGTGCTCAACATGACGGCCGTGGCCGCCGTCGAAGCCCAGGAGCGCGCCGGCCGTCAGCAGCCGACCCTGTTCGGGTAGATCCCAATTCAGATTGAATCAAAATTGGGATTTAGCCTTTTGTTCTGACGCGCTTTCTTCGAGCGAAATCCCGCCGCCCCGGCTCAAGTCCGGGGAGGCATGCGTTGCGCGAAACGCTATCATCAAGAAAGCGCCTTGGTTCTGCTTCTATCGGTAGGTCTGGTGGAGCCGCGCGCAGGTCCCTGCGTGGACGGTTTCGATTTGAGCGTTTGAAAAGCGGACACGAAACGCCCATAATCGTTTCGCGCCGCCTGCTATCTTTTGCAAGCTATTCAGTGAGGCCGATCCCATGCCAGCGTTAGTTACCTTCGGGCGAGTCCTGTTCGCCGTGCTCTTCATGTACACGGGAGCGACCAAGCTTTTCGCGATTCAAGCGACGGCGGACTTCATCGCATCCAAGGTGGCCATTCCGACGGTGCTTGTGCCCTATACCTCGCAGCTCGAAACCATGACCGGCGTGCCGATGCCGCAATTGCTGGCGATGGGCGTCGGCGGTTTCGAGATCCTCGCCGGGCTGATGATCGCAGTCAATTTCGGCGCACGCTTCTTCGCGATCCTGCTGATCTTCTTCGTGATCGCCACGACGTTCTACTTCCATGATTTCTGGAATCAGCCGGCGCCCGAGAATGCCAAGACGCTGATCGAAGCCCTGAAAAACCTGTCGATCATCGGCGCTCTGTTCATGATCGCGGGCTACGGCAAGGGTCCGCGGCCGAATGAGCCGGCCTACGGGGACATCTGAGCCGAGGTCAAAAATTCCGGATCGCCACCCGTGAACCGTCTAGCGTCGCGGCCGCATTTTGCGGCGGCGCGACGTATTCGATCTGCGCGGTGCGTGCCGCGATCCGGCGCGCCTGCAGCCAGTTCGGGAACCACATCGCGATCGCCGGGAAGATCAGCACCAGCGCCACGCAAGCGACTTGCAGCACCATGAAGTCGGCCATGCCGCGGTAGATCAGCCGCAGATTCCATTCCTTGACGACCTGCTTGAGATAATAGGCCGACATCGCGACCGGCGGTGACAGGAAGGCGGTCTGCAGCACGACCGCGACGATGCAGCCGAACCAGACCATGTCGTAGCCGAGGCCCTTCGCCACCGGTGCCAGCATCGGCAGGAAAATGAAAACGATGGCGGGCCATTCGAACGGCCAGCCGAGCAGGAATATCAGGGTCAGGAGCAGGGACATCGTGCCCCAGGCAGGCAACGGTGAGGCCAGCAAGGCCTTGGTCATCCAGGTCGCGGTACCGAGCCATGAGAAGACGGCGCCGAATACGTTGGAGGCGACGGCTAGCAACAGCACCATGCTGGTCGTTGCCAGTGTGGCATAGCAGGCATCCAGCAGCCCGCGCCATGTGAACCGGCCGTAGGCAATGACGAGGAGGATCGCCCCCAGTGCGCCGACCGCCGCTGCTTCCGCGGCGGTCGTGATACCGGCGAGGATGGCGCCGAGGGTCAGAATCGTCAGGACGGTCACCGGCACGAGGCCGACCAAGCACTCCCACAGCACGATCCGCACCGAATCCGGCCGGTCCTCGACAGGTACCGGCGGGCCGAGCTTCGGATTGAAGTAACAACGGATCAAGGTATAGGCGATGAACATCGCGGACAGCAGGAAGCCCGGACCGAACGCGGCCGCATAGAGATCGATGATCGAGATATCGAGCACGGGCGCCATCACAACCAGCATCACCGACGGCGGGATCAAGATACCCAGCGTGCCGCCGGCCGCAATGGCGCCGGCCGACATCCGCACATCGTAGCCCGCGCGGATCATCATCGGCCCCGCCATGATGCCGAGCAGCGCGACCGTTGCGCCGACGGTCCCCGCAGCGATCCCGAACAGCGTCGCCGTGAGGATGACAACCACATAGAGCGCGCCATTGAGCGGCGCAAACAGGTCGCGGAACGCTTTGAACAGCCGTTCCATCAGTCCGGCCTGGTCGCAGACAAATCCCATCAGGATGAACATCGGCACCGCGACAAGTTCGTCCTGCTTCATGAGGCCGATGGTTTGCAGGTAGGCGAGATTGAACACGCGCTCGCCCATGCCGACATAGCCGAACGACAGCGCCAGGAACAGCAGCGTGAAGCTGATCGGCAGGCCGATGAAGATCGCCCCCAGCATCACGAGGAGCATGACAACTCCGAGCAGTTCGACTCCGGTCATATCTCGATCTTTTCCTTGTGCTCGAACTCGCGTCCGAATTGGACCTGGTACCAGCACTTAAGTACCTCGGACACGCCCTGGATCATGAGAAGGAGGGCTGCCAGCGGGACCGTGGCCCGGAAGGGCCACATGATCGCGCGCCAAACGCTTTCCTGCGACCGTTCACCGGTGTCATAGGAGTGCAAGGCATCGTCATAGCTGATCAGCATGAACGTGATCATGGCCGGATAGAAAAACAACAGATAGGAGATGAGGTCGACGATACCCTTCTTCCGCTCCGAGTAATTCTCCCAATAGATGTCGGTGCGAACATGCGCGCCCTTCAACAGCGCGTATCCAGATCCGAGCATGAAGGCCGCGCCGTTGACCATGAAGCTGGATTCGTAGACCCAAACGGTTGGCGCGCCGAACCCATAGCGCATGACGACCTCGTAGGAGATCGTCACCACCAGAAACAACATCGACATGGCAATGAGTTTGCCGGTCACATCCGTAAAGCCATCGATCGCCCGAATGATCGAGTAAAAAGCGCGCGGGAATTCGCCGCCCGGATTGCTGGCGACCGAAGCACTGCTGGTGTCCGCGGACATGATCGCTCCTCTTCAGACAGTGCTGGCGTCCGGCGGTTCGGACGCCAGCAGCTTCGCTAGCTGCGAAGAGAGATCACTTCTTGGTCAGGTAGATCTTGTTCTTCCAGTAGTACTCGCCGGCGAAACTGTACGGCGGGAACCAGGAGAGCTTGAACGGCACGATCTGCTCCGCATAGGCCTTCTGGCTGTCGATCACCTTCCGGTAGAAGGGATTCTTTGCCGCGTGCTCGGCCTGAATCTTCTCCCACTCGTCGAGGAAGTTCTTCAGGACTTCGTCGGGCGTGCGATGCATCTGGACGCCTGCCTTGAGCAGTTCCTGGCAAGCGTGCGCCGTTTCGCGGTTGAAGGCGAAGTTGCGCTGCGTCGTTGCATAGACACTCGCCACCTTGATGATTTCCTGCAAGTCGGGCGTGAGCTTCTTCCAGACATCGCCGTTAATCATCAACTGGCCGCCGGTGACGGGCTCATGCATGCCCGGCGTGTAGTAGTGCTTGGCGACCTGGTGCAGACCGAGCTTCTTGTCCTCTTCGCAGTTGATCCATTCGGCGCCTTCGATCACGCCGCGCTCCATTGCGGGCACGATCTCGCCGCCGGGAATGGTGACAACCGAGACGCCGAGCCGGCCGTAGGTTTCCGCACCAATGCCGTAGATGCGGTACTTCAAGCCCTTGAGGTCGGCCAGGCTGTTGATCTCTTTCTTGAACCAGCCCATTCCCTGCGGGTAATCGGTCGGGATCGGGAAACCGACAACATTCAGCTTGAGGACGTCCTTGTAGAACTCATCGAGCAGCTTCATGCCGCCGCCGTCATAGTACCAGGCCCAGTAGTCCGAGCCGTCCATGCCGTACAGCGGACCGTGCGACATCGGTATCGTCGCGGTGTTGCGACCGAGAATGTAGCCGAACGGCCCCATGCCGACATCGAGCACGTTCTTGGAGGTGGCGTCGAACACCTCGAACGGAGGTACGATCGCGCCCGCCGGAAGCGTCTCGATCTTGAGACGTCCGGCCGTCATCTTTTCGACGGTCTCCGCCCACAATTTGAAGATGAGATGGAAGTTCGAGGATGCGGGGTGGGTCGACTGACCCTTCAGTACTAGCGGCTTTTCAGTAGTTTGAGCATGAGCCGGCTCAGCCAAAACGGTGACCAATCCAAGAGTCACCGTTGCAAGCATAGTTGAAGCGTACCTCAACATGTTGTGGTCCTCCCGATGATGATAAGTGTTTTTTTCTTTTCAGGGTGGAACCGCGCTCGCGTACTGTCAAGCGATCTCTGGCCGAGGCTGGCTTCGGCGAGGCTGATTGTACGAAAGAATGACGCCTAGGCGCCGCGCCGCCACGGCGTAACGGTCACGTCATGGGCGGCGTCGAGCATCTGGGGCTCGCCGGCACGTAAGCCATGCGCGGCCAGGATGTCCTGCGGCGAACGGGCTGGCACGCCTGGGAAGCACGGCTCGCCACCGGGCAGGCGGACATGCGGCGCGGTCGACAGCCAGAACTCGTCGTAGCGGTCCATGAACATGCCGAACACGCCGGGGCCGCCGATCACGGCGACGGTGCCGGTATCCACGCCAGCATGCTGGCAGGCGGCTTCGAAGGACGCGCCCGCGGGATTCCACAGCGTCGCTTTCGGATTGGACGGATCGGGCGCGATCGCAGCTACCGTCCGCGTCAGGATGACCCGTTTGCGCCCCGGCGAATTTGGCTGGTCTTCGTAGGAATTGCGCCCGTGCAGGATCAGGTCGGCGCGGTCGAGGGCGGCGGTGAAAAACGCCTTGTCGCCCTCGAACTTCAATTCGTCAGGCATGACGTTGCGCGCATCCGCCAGCATGCCGTCGGCGGAAACGATGACATAGCCTTCGATGCGCAGCGCCACCTGTGCGTCGCGTCGCTTTATTCCGAGACCGTCTGCACGACGCTGGAAACCGGGCGCGAGCTCACGGTCGGCAGCTTCAGGTCCTTGACGATCTCTTCGTCATATTGCGCGATGGTCTGCACCGGCGTCTTGGCCCGCATCGCGACCACCTTGTAGCCGCCGGCCTTCAGCTTCTTCAGAAGTTCGGGCAGGGCTTCGGCGGTGTGTTTCTGGAAGTCGTGCATCAGGATAATGCCCTTGCCGTTTTTCTCGACCTTGCGCATCACGTTGTCGATGATCGTCTGCGCCTTGCTCGCCTTGAAGTCGAAGGAATCGAGGTCGCAGGAGAAGAT
The DNA here is from genome assembly GCF_056174665.1 of Bradyrhizobium sp. WYCCWR15520. Lineage (NCBI taxonomy): Bacteria > Pseudomonadati > Pseudomonadota > Alphaproteobacteria > Hyphomicrobiales > Nitrobacteraceae > Bradyrhizobium > Bradyrhizobium sp. WYCCWR15520. The sequence goes on along the minus strand of NZ_JBWBWM010000013.1, from coordinate 11,443 downwards.
CCCGATGTTGCGCTCGCCGAGATAGGTGACCATTTCCGGCGGGTGCTGCAGCGCGGGGAAGCGGAAGAACGGCGCCGGCGCCTTGCCGCCGAGCGCCCATTTCACGGCGCTGAAGCCCTTTTCGATTTCCTCCTTGCGCTGCTGATCCGTCAGCTTCTTGTTGACGAGCGCGGCATGCGACCAGGTGTGCGACCCGATCGAATGGCCGCCCGCCATCACCTGCTTGAGGATCTCAGGATAATAGGTGGCGTGCTTGCCGATCGGGAAGAAGATGCCGGTGGTGCATTCTTCCGCGAGCGTCTTCAGCACCGCAGGCGTATTCACCGGCCACGGGCCGTCATCGAAGGTCAGCACCACCTCCTTGTCGCGCAGGAAGTCGAGCTCCTTGAAATGCTCGAAGCCAAAGCCTGGACCGCCCGTGGTGTCGATCTCGACGGTACGGCCGATGCCGAGCGCGTTCGGATTGTTGCAGGGCGGACGGGTCGAGACCGGTGCTGGCGGCGGGGCGGGGGCTGGCGCCGCCGCGGGAGTGGCCTGGGGAGCCGCCGTCGCGCCCTTGGTGGGTATCGCCTGCGACCACGCCGCGCTTGATGCCAACAGCGAAACCGCGCCTGCAAAGATCATCCCTGCCGCAACACGCATCTTGTTTTCCTTAAATTTGAATCCCGCACCCGGTCGCGGCGCTTCGGCCGTCCGGTCTGCCTCCATTCCCCGAAGCGGATAGTAGCCTAGTTGGAGTGCTCGCGCCAACGCAACCGTTGCGATCACGCGCAGCGAATTTGTCCCCGAGCCGGTTAATTCAGGAAGCGGCCAGTGCCCGAGCGATGGCGGTTTTTACCCGTGTATCCACGGGGTCGACGGATTCCGGGAAGACCTCGGCGATGTAGCCGTCGCGGCCGATCAGGTATTTATGGAAGTTCCAGCGTGGAACATCCTTCGGCCGCGCCTCTGCCGCCCATTTGTAGAACGGATGCGCGTTAGGTCCCTTGACGACGGCCTTCGCGGCGATCGGGAAGGAGACGTGGTGATTTTGCGTGGTCGCGGTGATTTCGGTCGCGCCGCCCGGCTCCTGGCCGCCGAAATCGTTGGACGGAATGCCGACGATCATCAGGCCGCGGCCGCCGAATTCGGTCCACAATTCCTGCAAGCTACCATATTGCGGCGTGTAACCGCAGAGCGAAGCGGTGTTGACGATCAGGATCGGCCGGCCGGCAAATTCCGAAAGCCTGATATCGCCGCCGGAAAGTCCCGGAAACGAAAACGCGTAGGCCGTGATCCGGCTCATGCCGGCCTGCGCCAGGGATTGCCTGTTCGAGGCGGCGGCTGCGATCGCGGCCAGCGCCGCTGATATCACGCTCCTGCGGTCGATCATGAAACGCCTCGGCTGTGGTTCAACAGCGCAAAGCATAGCGCAACGTCCGGACGGTCGCCGCTCAACAAGCCGTTATGGCCGGACCGCGCGCAGAGGAACGATGAAATCGGTGCCTTCGCCGGTCTCGCCGCCCTGGTTGATGCTGTGATCGGACACAATGATCGAGCCGCCGGTGGTCAGGACCTCTGCTATCCGCACGAGCGCGTCCTGCGGGATCGTGATGCGGTCCAGCGCCTCGGCCGGGCTGTTCTGAGCCGGCAGCGGCTTCGCCTCGGTGGCTGAACCGCCGGCCGGCCTGCGCCGAACAGGACGTTCGTCCTCGCTGACGGGAGCTGCGTTGCGGGCCGCCGGCAGCGACACCACCGACCAGCGCAGCAGGTTGGGATCGTTCTTGTCGGCTTCCGCAGTGAAGACATGTGTGCCCAGCGGCCGGTCGCCCGGCGCGATCGTTACGGGAACGTCGAACTGCGGCTTGAAGTTCTCGCGGACGTAGAGCTTGGCGTCCTTGCGGCTGACGAACACGGCGATCTGACCGGCACGCCGGGGCGCTTCGACCTTGGCAGCCTTTTCCGCACCACCGGGCAGACGCGTCGTATCTTTCTTCGCGTCAGGTGCAATGGCCTGTGCATCGGTGACCGCCTTGACGGGCTCTGTCGGCTTTTCGGTCACCTTCGATTCAGTCGCGTTGGATTCCGCCGCTTCGACCTTGGCAGGCTCCGCATTGACGATCGCGGCCGTCGGGGCCTCGCTGTTCACCTCATCGGACTTCGTTTCCGACTTCGCTTCGACTTTCGCCTCGCCGGACTTGTCCCAGGCCTCCGTGTTCGCCGTATCGCCGGCCGGCTGCGCCTTGGCTGCAGACGGTGCTGCATCGGACATGACCGCGTTCTTCGCCGCCAGCGCGCGGCTGGCATCGGCTGTATGGGTTTGTTCGCGCAACGGGGCGGTGTGGCCAACGGTGGATCTGAGATCGAGACTTGGCTCCGAGTTCGCCAGGCCGGCATTCTCCGGCTTGGTCGCGCGGCCGGCGTCCGCGCCCTTGTCGCTCTTTATCGCGGGCGCATCGAGCTTGGGGTCGTCGGCGATCAGGGGCTGCGGCACGACCTTCTGCGCCACCAGCAAGGGGTGCGAGATACTGGCCGGCGTGATCTGGCCGGGCGTGATGATGACGCGCGCGCCCATCCTCGTCCAATTCCACATCTTCACGGCAAAGGCCGTCGGCATGCGGATGCAGCCGTGCGACGCCGGATAGCCCGGCAGCACGCCGGCATGCAGCGCAACACCCGACCAGGTGATGCGTTGCATGTAAGGCATCGGTGCGCCGCTGTAGATGTTGGAGCGGTGCATCTTGTGCTTCTGGATGACGCTGAACACGCCCATCGGGGTCGAGTGACCTTTCATGCCCGTCGAAACCGGGCTTTCGGCGAACAACCCGTTGGCGTCGTAGACGCGGAGCTTCTGCTGCTCGATCGAGATCGCGATGATCAGCGGACCCTGCGGCTTGGCTTTGGATTCCTTGACGGCCGCCTCGACCTTGGCCGAAGGCCGGCGTGCCTTTGGCTTGCGCGGCTGCGCCGGCGGCATGGGCCGGTAATAGCTCGGATCGGAATCCTGCCAGTAGAAGAGGGCTGCGGCATCTGCATTGGAAGCGGCGGCGACGGCACCGGCCGCGGTCAAAATCGCTATCTGCCAAAATCGCTGTTTGGAAATCTTGCCCGCACCACTCGCACTGAAAAATCGATGCCCGTTCACGCGCATACCCTCAAATCCAGCTACTCGAATCTACTGTCCTGCCAATTCATTTGTTGTCGCAGAGGCGAAAAGCGTTCACCAGCGTAAGCCTTCTAATTTCAGTGCTTTTCGCCCTAATCGTAGCAAAAAAGCCTCACATTCCGTTAAACCGCGTCGGCTCGATCTGACGCCATCCATAAGGCGGTACTTGGGCCTGTACTTGGGCCTACCAATCTTCCCGTGGCCTTCCTGTGTGACATTCCGGCACTACATAGGCGATGAGCCCTTCATCGGAGATATCAATGACATCCAAGGCCGTCGTTACGTGTGACAAGAAGTGGAAGATTCTGGCCTTGGTGGTAGTGGCGCTGGCGTTGTGGCAGGCCGGCCCGGCCTTTGCCGCTGATGAGCCCGATCTGATTTTTCGCCGGTCGACGGTGTTCAAATGGCTGAGCCCGAACGACAAGCTCGCAACCTACGCCGTCGACGATCCCGAGGTCGACGGGGTGGCCTGTCACTTCACGGTGCCGGAAAAGGGCGGTTTCAAGGGCTGGCTCGGGCTTGCCGAGGAGGTCTCGGACATCTCGTTGGCCTGCCGCCAGATCGGCCCCGTCAAGTTCAAGCACAAGCTGGAGCAGGGCGATGACATGTTTCGCCAGCGCCGCTCGCTGTTCTTCAAGAAGATGCAGATCGTTCGCGGCTGCGACGCCAAGCGCAACGTGTTGGTCTACATGGTCTATTCGGACAGGCTGATCGAAGGTTCACCCAAGAACTCGACCTCCTCGGTGCCGATCATGCCCTGGGGGACGACCGACGCCGCGGTTCAGAAATGCGGTGAATTCATCCAGTAAGCCCCGATGGCCTCCCGCGTCCGGGATGGGGGTTTTGGGCTTACCGTTTGAGCGGATTGGAATATTGGCGGGCCTCCGGGCCGGGAACGACCTTGCGGTCGCGGCAACCGACCAGATGCACCAATTTCTGCGGCGCCGAAACATTGCCGCGGAATTCGCTGCCTTGCTGCGACATCGCACCACAAACGCTTGACGGATGCGCTGAGGCTTTTTCCTGGTGCTTCAGGGAAGGATCGATCCGCGAGTTACTCCCGGACAAATTTCCAACAACCGGCTGGCCGGGTTTGCGGGTCGGGGTGTCATTGCCAACATCGATGTTGCGATGGCCCACGACTGCTGTCCTTTGTTGAGGAGGGGTCGAAACGCACGAGCCCGCGCAAAGTTGCACGGTGTCCGGTTGAGTCGGCCGGACCGAAGCTTCGGTTCATCCGGTAAGCCTGCGAACGAGACGTTCCTCGTCCACTGGACGAGGGTCAAGTTCCAATGGCCGGCTTGCAGTGTTCAGCCGGAACATCTGAAGCGAGGGCGGCCTGGCTGAATTCATTGGGCTTTTCCCGCCATTGTTTCGTCGGGCAGCGGCGACGAAACAATTCTCCTGTGTGACGAAACCATTTTTCGTTTTCGGCGCAGAGGTCCGGAAACGGCCCGCGGCTATCCAGATTGGCAACGAGACGGCGGCGGCTAGCGGCCACCGACAACCGGAGACAGTTCAGATGCGGAACCTCAGCTTCATCCTCGCCTTTGCCTTCGTTCTGGCGGGTCCCTCGATGGCTGGTTCCTCCGATCAGGCCCTGCCGGGCGTCGGCACCTTTGCCTATAGCGGCTCGCCGGTTGCGACCACGGCCGATCAGCAGATGGTCTTGGCCGCCAAGTAAGCGTGGCGTATCCGTTGCAACGAGATCGCCGATAAAGGCCCTGCATGCTGGCACGTATCTGTTTGACCGTAATTCTGACGTCCCTCCTTCTCAGCGGTGCGGCGCAGGCTCAGGTCCAGTTTCAGCCGCCGCAGACCTCATTCCGTTCGCTCTTCAAGGTGCCTGACCCGCGCGGCGAGTTCGTGCGGCTCTGCGCGCCCCATATGGTCGGACGCTGGGCCCATCCCGAAAGCGTCTGCGGCTGCCTGCATGATTACGCCGCCGCGACCGTGGAAGATGCCGACCTGCGCGAAGCGCTGCTGCGCGGCATCAGCGAGACCGGGGTGCCGACGATCGAAACCGCATGGGTCCCGGCGTCGAAGCAAGCCCTGATCGGCCCGACCTTCACCAAGATCGCCAAGCCGACGCTGCAATGCATGTTCGAGCCGGCGACGAACCAGTAACGTCGGCGTTACTTAGTCTCCTACAATTCCCTCAGTCTCGACACGCCGATAACGCCCATTGTAAGCAACGGTCGGTCGACGATCTGTGCGGGGCCTGTCAATGCAGCCGGGACGAATCCTGCTCTCATGCGCGGTGCTTCTCGTGCTGGGCGTGCCAGCCGCCGCTGCGCCCGATGAGGACCTGTTGGGAAAGGCGGCCGGCTACCCGATCGGCTCGCGCGCCAACTGGTTTTATGACGAGCATGTCCGGGTCGGATCGTTCAGCCACCTCGACAGCATCCTGCCGCACTACACGCTGAAGAAGGCGGCTTCTCCGCGGCCGCTACGGAAAGTTTCCACCGAGCCGAAGATCGACTATCGGTTCGAACAGCAGACCTACACGCTTGACGACTTTCTCAACCATCAGCGCGTCACCGGCTTTCTGCTGATCAAGGACGGCGAACTCCTGGCCGAACGCTATCAGTACCATCGCAATGCGGACCACCGTCTCGTTTCGCATTCGATGGCGAAGTCCATTGTCAGCATTGCAGTGGGGATGGCGCTGGCCGAAAAGAAGATTGCCTCGCTCGACGACACCATCGCCAAATACGTGCCAGGGCTTGCCGGCAATCCCTATGGCGAGACGACGATCCGCAACATGCTGCGGATGGCGTCCGGCGTGCCGTTCCAGGAAATCTATGACGGCAAGGACGATCTGGCGAAATTCAACAGGATCCGCCTGACGCAGGACTCGGTCGCGGCGCTGCGCGCGTTCACGACGCGCGAGGTCGAGCAGGGGACGCGCTTTCACTATGCGTCCAACCAGACCGTTGCTCTCACGCTGTTGGTCCGCGCGGTGACCGGCACGTCGGTGAGCGAATATCTGACGACGCGCCTGTGGCAGCCGATGGGTGCAGAGGCCGATGCGACCTGGGTCAGGATCAAGGACGGCACCGAAACCGGCTCGGGGAGTTTCAATGCGGTCCTGCGCGACTATGGCCGCCTGGGCTTATTGCTGGCGAACGACGGCGCCCTGGGCGACAGGCAGATCGTGCCGAAGGATTATCTGCTCGACGCCACCGATTGGCACCGCCAGCCCGAGGCGTTCACGCCGCGCAAGGCCACGCCCTATTTCGGCTATGGCTACCAGTTCTGGCTGTTTCCGGGCGAGAAGCGACGGTTCGCGCTGCTCGGCGTCTACGGCCAGTCGATCTTCGTCGATCCCGAGCTCAAGCTGGTGATGGTCATTACCGCGGCGGCGAAGAACGCCAGCGTCGGCAAGGAGCCGTTCGCGCGCGAGCGCGATGCGCTGTGGCGCGGGGTCGTCGCCAAATATGGCAGCTGGTAGGCTGGGCTCAACATCGAACAGATAGCACAGGGGAAAGACCATGCGATCCATCATCATCGGGCTCATCAGCATATTGCCGTTCGTTGTGTCTCCGGCTTCGGCCGCCGACGCGGCCAGTGAGGAAGCCAACAAAAAGGCGGTACTCGAATTCTACGATGCGGCGCTGAACCGGAAGGACTTTGACGCCGCCGCGAAGTATTTCGGGCCGCACTATATCCAGCACAATCCGACGGCGCCTGATGGCATCGAAGGTTTCAAGACCTTCCTCGGTTTCCTCAAGGAGAAGTTTCCGGACTCCCGCAGCGAGATCAAGCGTGTCTTTGCCGACGGTGACTACGTGATCCTGCACGTCCACAGCGTACGCGAAAAGGGCACGCGCGGCCGCGCCATCGTCGACATTTTCAGGCTCGAGAACGGCAAGATCGTCGAGCACTGGGATGTTATCCAGGAAGTGCCGGAGAAGGCCGCCAACACCAACGGCATGTTCTAGCGCCTCGCGAGCGCGCCGCTATCGTTTCTTCGTCCCCAGCCGCGGAATGCACTTGCGCGTGCGCACCACGCCAGACGTCGTCATCTGCGAGCCCTGGACTTCCTTGATCTGTCCCGCCGGGCACGATCCGTCGTCGACCAGAACACGCTGGCCGAGCCTGAGGTCGACGATGTCCTGCTCGCGCGAGACCGCTTGAGCGAACGCAGGCGTGGCGAGCAACGACAGAACGAGGGCGGCGGCTTTCATCGGCGTCAAATCGGTCTTCCTCACTTGGTCTTGATCTTCAGCCCGTCGGGACCGACATTGATCTGCAGGCCCTCGGGTTCTTGCTTGGCCTTATAGAGATTGTAGCTGAGCGCGCCGACCGCGACGATCAACACGCCGATAATGAGATAGAGGACGTTGCGATTGCCTGGCATCCGCCATTTCCGCCGTGAAATTGATTTGAGGCATTGAGCTTAGTGACGCGGCGGCGATTCTGATAGAGCGCCGGCCGGCCGGAGCGGTCAGCTCGCGGCTTTCCGCTGTTTGCCTCGATCGGTTCCACGGGCCTTCCGAGCTGCCTGCAACACGGCGAGCGATGACTTCGCCAGCCGTTCGGCCGAGGCGACCAGTTGCGGCAGCTTGTGGCCGGCAAATCCCAGCACAAAGCCGGGGAGCGGCCGCGCGCGAAAATAGGTTTCCGCCAACAGCCAGCCTGCGACACCGGCATCCGCCTTTGCCTTTGCGGCAACCAGCGGATCGGTCGATGGATCGAACCGCGCGACCAGATGCAGGCCCTGCGAGGGCACCGGCACCGAGAGCATTCCCTGCGATGCCGCCGACAGGGTCGAGGCCAGCACGTCGCGCGCTTCGCGATAGATCCCGCGCACCTTGCGCAGGTTGGCCGCGAACGCGCCGGAATTGAGCATGTCCGCCACGGCGCCTTCGAGCAGCGTGCCGGGAAAGCGGTCGAGCGCAGCGCGGGCCGTCGTCACCGGCCCGACCAGCCGCTCGGGCAGGGCGCAGTAACCGATCCGCAATCCTGGAAACAATGTCTTGGCAAACGTGCCCATATAGATGACGCGCGAGAGGTGGTCGATGCCGGCGAGCGACAGCAGTGGTGCACCGTCGTATCGAAACTCGCTGTCGTAATCGTCCTCGATTACGAAGGCGCCGGCGTCCCTGGCCCAGTCGAGCAGCTCCAGCCGCCGCGGCATCGACATCTGGACGCCCAGCGGAAACTGGTGCGACGGGGTGACGTAGGCCGCGCCCGCCGCGGCAGCGAGAGCCCGGCCCCGGGCCACGATCATGCCTGATACATCGACAGCCACGGCGACGGGACGCAGGCCGCAATGTCCGATCGCTCGTCTTGCGGCGGGATAGCCGGGGTCCTCGCACCAGATCTGATCGCCAGGCTTGAGGATCGCGCTGAGCACGATCCGCAACGCGTGCTGCGTGCCCGACGTCAGCATGATCTGGTCCGGATCGCAGCGCAGCCCGCGCGCCGACAGCAGGTGATCGGCAATCGCGGCGCGGAGTTCATGGCTGCCTCGCGGGTCGCCGTAGTGAAGGTGCTCGGTGCCGAAGGCGCGCATGCGCCGGCCGGCAAACGCCCGGAAGCGCTGCAGCGCCCGCTCGTCGATATGCGTGCAGCCGAGCGCCAGCGGGCCCTGCTGCTGCAGCTCGACCGCGATCTTGGTCTTGCGTGCCTCGTTGGCTGGGGCAGGGATGCGCGCGGCGACGAAGGTGCCGGAGCCGACGGTGGCCACGGCAAAGCCATCCGCGATCAGCCGCTCATAAGCCGAGGTGACGGCGTTGCGGCGGAAACCGGTCTGTTTTGCAAGGGTGCGCGACGGCGGCAGCGGCTCGCCGGGTTTTGCGATCCCGCCCGTGATGGCGTGACACAGCGCCTGATAGAGCCGGTGCTGGGAAGAGGCGCCCGGCGTGACGTGCGCACCCGAGAGATCGAGCGCGAGTTCAGCCTTGCGTCGCGGCGGCGGCAAATTGGTCGGAATTTTTTGCATGGAATTGGCACTATCGCAGACCAAATTGGCCGGTACAACTGTCAACGACCGCACTCAATTGGATGGGGACTGCCGTGACCGACGCCGTGACCGCCGACGCGTATCCGTTATCGCCGCGAAACCAGGTGAAGCGGCGCCACGATCGCGGCTTCTACGACCATGCCACGGTCCATCACCTGCTCGACGCCTCGATGCTGTGCCACGTCTCCTATGTGATCGACGGTCAGCCCTATTGCACGCCGACGTTCTTCTGGCGCGAGGGCAGCAAACTGTACTGGCACGGCAGCAGCGCCAGCCGCATGCTGCGCAACCAGTCCGAGGGCGAGCGGGTCTGTCTTACGGTCGCACATCTCGACAGCCTGGTGCTGGCCCGCTGCGGCTTCAACCATTCGGCGGACTACCGCGCCGTGATGGCGTTCGGCACTGCCTATCTTGTCACCGATCCGATCGAGAAGGAACGCGCGCTGGTGGCCATGGTCGACCGCTTTTTTCCTGACCGCACCGCGAGCTTGCGACAAAGCACGGTGCAGGAGATCAAGGCGACATCTGTCATCGCGATGGAGATCGAGCAGGCGTCCGCCAAGATCAGGTCGAAGGGCGTCGCCGACGACGATGAGGACTACGAGTTGCCCATTTATGCCGAGCGTATTCCGGTGCGCACAGTGCTGGGGCGACCGGAACCCTGTCCGCGGCTGCTCGACGGCGTCGAGCGCCCGGCGTCGCTACGCGGCTATTCGGAAGGCCGCCTGCTCGAAGATGCATTGCGGGATGCGCATTTTGCGCATTACGCCGGCGGCTGAGATCGGGGTAGGGTGGCGCTCCCGACCTTTAGAATTCCCCGACTGGAGCTGCCGCATGACGACCGATACGCAACAAAGAATCCTCGACGCCGTTGACGCCGGCTTTGACGCGCAACTGGCGACGACACGGGATTTCGTTGCGATCCCCTCGACCCGCGGCGCTGAAGGGCCGTGTCAGGACATGATCGGCGATCTCCTGCGCCAACGCGGCTATGAGGTCGATGACTGGCATATCGATGTCGAGGATTTGAAGGGTCTGCGCGGCTTCGGCCCGATCGAACATGATTTCTCCAAGGCACGCACAGTGGTCGGTACCTACCGTCCCTCCAATAATGCCGGCAGATCGCTGATCCTGCAGGGCCATTGCGACGTCGTTCCGGCAGGTCCCCTCGACATGTGGGAGACGCCGCCGTTCTCGCCCACGATCAAGGATGGCAGGATGTACGGCCGCGGCGCCTGCGACATGAAGTCCGGCACCATTGGCGCGCTCTATGCGCTGGATGCGATCAAGGCCGCGGGACTGAAGCCTACGGCGCGCATCCATTTTCAGTCCGTGATCGAGGAGGAGAGTACCGGCGTCGGCGCGCTCTCGACCTTGCAACGCGGTTATCGCGCGGACGCCTGTTTTATCCCGGAGCCGACCGGCGAGACCATGGTCCGCTCGCAGGTCGGCGTGATCTGGTTTCGGCTGAAGGTGCGCGGCTTCCCGGTGCACGTCTTCGAGGCCGGCGCGGGCGCCAATGCGATCATGGCGGCCTATCATTTGATCCACGCGCTGCAGAAGCTCGAGGCCGACTGGAACGAGCGCGCCAAGGCGGACCGGCATTTCAAGGCAGTCAGCCATCCGCTCAACTTCAACCCCGGCATCATCAAGGGCGGCGATTGGGCCTCTAGCGTGCCGGCCTGGTGCGACGTCGATTGCCGCATCGCGGTCCTGCCGGGCTGGTCGATCGCCGAATGCCAGAAGGAGATTCTGGCCTGCGTCTCGGCTGCCGCGCGCGATCACAGATTCCTCTCCAACAACCCGCCGCAGGTGGAATGGTCGGGCTTCCTGTCGGAGGGCTATGAGCTCACAAATTCTGCCGAGCCGGAGGCCGCATTCGCAAAAGCGTTTGGCGCGGTCTATGGCGGCACGGTGCCGGACCGCGCGTTCACCGCGCTGACGGACACGCGCTTCTATGGCTTGAACTACAACATCCCGAGCCTCTGCTTCGGCGCGAAGGGTGCCGCGATGCACGGCTTCAACGAATATGTCGAACTGGATTCGCTGCGGAAGTCGACGAAAGCGACTGCGCTGTTCATTGCAGAATGGTGTGGGGTGGAGAGGGTGTAGGAGCCGCGCTGCCGTAGGGTGGGCAAAGCGAAGCGTGCCCACCATGACTTGCATCGGATGCTAGAATGGTGGGCACGTCGCTGACGCTCCTTTGCCCACCCTTCTGTAACGGGCCTCGATTAGTCAATCCCTTTGCGTTGTCCGCCCGCCGGGGTCTTGCTTCTGTACGGGGTCGGCGCAGGGCCGCCACCTGATGGGGTTGGAAGAGGATAGGT